>CAZANC010000019.1:0-23382 GCA_964486495.1 uncultured Occallatibacter sp. | reverse complement strand
TCCGCCGCTGCCGCCGAGCACTACGGCCTCGGCCGCGACATGATCATCCTGTCGGCCAAGGTTTCCGGCGTCCGCGATCTGCTCGACGTCTACTCGAAGCTCGCCGCACGCTGCGACTATCCCTTGCATCTTGGCTTGACCGAAGCCGGAATGGGATCGAAGGGCCTGATCGCATCGACCGCGGGACTCGCGCCGCTGCTGCTCCAGGGGATCGGCGACACGATTCGCGTGAGCCTGACACCCAAGCCCAACGGCGACCGCACCGAAGAGGTCCAGGCCGCGCAGCAGATTCTGCAGTCGCTCTCGATCCGCAGCTTCATGCCGCAGGTGACGAGTTGCCCCGGTTGCGGCCGCACGACGAGCACGTACTTCCAGGAGCTCGCCGAGCAGATCCAGAGCTACCTGCGCACGTCGATGCCCGAGTGGCGCAAGAAGTATCCCGGCGTTGAGGAGCTCAAGCTCGCCGTGATGGGCTGCGTCGTCAACGGTCCCGGCGAATCGAAGCACGCCAATTTGGGGATCAGTTTGCCGGGAACATTCGAGGATCCAGTCGCGCCGGTCTATGTGGACGGCAAGCTGGCGACGACGCTGCGCGGCGACACCATTGTGGCGGAGTTCAAGCAGATCCTCGACCGCTACGTTGAGAGCCACTACGGCCAGTCCGCGAAGGCCGGCGAACTCGTCGGCGCGCGGTGAAGCAGTGGTTAGTGGTTAGTGGTTAGTGGTTAGTGGTTAGTGGTTAGTTTCCCTCCGTAAACACAGATGGCGCGTTTTGGACGGGCAGTCGGCGACTGCTCGCCGAACCGATTGTGCCACTTCTTTCTGCCCCGCGACGGCCGTCACATCGCATCATGGAGATTCCGCGCTACGCTGTCTCCAACTCTTTGGAGACTCCGTATGCGGATCAGTCGTCCCGCATCGATTGTGGCTCTTGCAGTCTGCGTGCCCGTGCTCGCATTCTCCGCCAAACCCCGGCCCTGTGTGACCGCCGACCAGGCCGAGCAAATGCTCAACAAGGACGTTTGTGTTTCCGCACATGTTTATGAAGTGGTGGAGCTTCCAGACGGCACGCGCTTCCTTGACGTGTGCTCTCCGCAAACCTCCGACGACCAATGCCGCTTTACCGTCGTGAGTCTTCCTGAAGACCGCGAAGAAGTCGGCGAGCTGAGGAAATACCGCGACGCCGACGTCGAGATTCGCGGGATCGTTCAGCCTATGCACGGCCGCGCTGGAATGGTCCTGAGCCATGCGCGCCAGTTCTACGGCGGCCCGCCGAAGTTCAAGCCCAATCCCCTCCTCGCCCGCGGCTTCACCGCCGACCAGGAACGGCGACCCGTAGCTGACCCCAACCTGCGACCGCAAGGCGGCCGGCGGGCCTTCATGAACACGAAGGATCAAGAGGCACTGCCGAGAAAGTGAGAGGTCGGCGAGTCGGCAATCCCTAGCCTTCTTCGAGAACCGGTGCGAAGCGCGCTCCCGCAAACAGAATCGTGCTCGAGATGATCAGGAACACCAGCGTCGCGCCGAGGCCGATGCTCAGGTTCGAGCGGTCGCTGATGGCGCCGATGACCTGCGGCGAAAATGTGTCGCCGAAGAAGTGAATGCAGAACAGGTTGATCGAGATGGCGGTCGCCCGCACCGGCGCGGAAACCGAGTTGACAATGGCCGCGTTTAACGGACCTGTGTTGAGAAAGAGGAAGAACTCCGCGGCAAACAGCGAGGGCACGGCCCATTTGTGCGGGCCGAAGAACAGCATCACCCCGCAGGGTAGCGTCAGCGCCACGCTCCAAGCGGAAAGTAAATACAGCGCACGATGATTCCTGCGCAGCCAAATGTGTGCGATCCACCCGCCAACCAGCGTGGCAACGATGCCGTCCACGACCGTGGTCGCGCCTACCGTCAGGCTCGCAGTGCTCATCGACATGCCCGCGAACCGCCGCAGAAACTCGGGCATCCACCAGGAAATGCCGCCCATGGCGAAGGTCAGCATCGCCAGGCCGAAGGTCGCTGTCAAGAACGCCGGGGTCGTCAAAATTTCCCACACCGTGGCGATGATTCCTAGATCTGTGTCGCGCTTCAGATTCGCTTCGACGTGATCGCTTGCACCCCGCACCGGCTCGCGCCCGATCCAGCCGTACAGCGCAGCGACCAGAAATCCGGGCAGCGCACAAACGAGGAACGGCACGCGCCAACCCCAGTGTGAGCCGATCTGGCCTCCGGCCAGGTAACCCAGTGCCGCACCCACCGGAATGGCAATGTAGAAAACGGAAAGCACGCGGTTGCGCTCGCGCTCGGGATAAAAGTCCGAAAGCACAGCAGGCGCGAAGATCCCAAACGTGGCTTCCCCTATTCCCACCAGCGCCTGACGCAGGTAGAGCGTCGTGTAGCTGTGAATCCATAGAGCTGCCAACGTCGCGAGGCTCCAAAGGATCGCGCCGGTGATGATCATTGGCTTACGCCGGTAGCGGTCGCCGAGCCAACCGGTGAGCGGCGCGGCGATCATATAGAACACAAAGAACGCTGTGCCCAGCGCGCCCATCTGCTGGTCGGTCGCGTGAAACTCGTGCTGGATGGGCGAGACTTCACCAGCGAGGATGTAGCGGTCAATGTAGTTCAGCAGATTAAGCGCCAGCAGCAGGACGACTGTGCCCATGGCTGGGCTGATGCGAGGATGCACAGGCTGGGTCAAGTTCGGCAAGATTCCCCGGAGCAAATCGGAGATACGAGAGGACTCAGAAATATCACAGCGGAGCGCGTTTCCCCAACCGCTTCACGCCGACGGACGCGGCCAGCGCGCTTCCACCGTAGTCCCGATCCCGCCGCGCGGCCGGAATTCACCCTTCACCACCGCCCAAACAGGGTTACACGCCTTCACGACGTCCTCCAGAACCCGGTTGACGATGTTCTCCTGAAAGATGCCGAGGTTCCGGTAGCTGAAGAGATACTCTTTGAGCGATTTCAGCTCCAGACAGCGCTCCCTCGGCATGTAGCGGATGGTCAAAACGCCGAAGTCCGGCAGGCCGGTCTTGGGACAGACTGAGGTCAACTCCGGATCGTCGATCTGGATTTCGTATCCGGGAAACTGGTTCTGCCAGGTCTCGATGGCTGGAAAGGCAAAGTCCAGTCCGGCCTTTGCGTGTTCATCGGTGTATCTCGGGTTCACTGACATACCGTTATTCTACGTGCCGAAAGGATTCGGCGCGATTGGGTTCCCGCCCCATTTCCCTGCTTCTTATCCGCCGTTAATGAGTCTTATATACTGACTCTGGTTAGTTACATGTCTGAAGCAAGATCGCAAACAAGCCGCTGGCGGCTCTGGGCCGGCGCAATCGTCGTTCTGCTTGCGGTGTTTTTCACGGCGCGCTACTTTCTGCGCGAGCGCCTGCCAGTGCGCGTGGCGGCCGTGGAACACGCGATGCTGGTCAACACCGTAAGCACGGATGGCCGCGTCGAGCCCACAGTGAATTACCAGTTTTACAGTCCGATTGCCACCACGGTAAAAGCCGTGTACGCCCAGGAGGGCGACACGGTGCCTGCGGGCAAGCTGCTCGTTACGATGGACGATGTGGCGGCGAAGGCGCAGGTGGCCACCGCTGAAAGCGCGGTGCGATCGGCCGAGGCAAATCTGGACGCGGTCACTCACAATGGAACTCAGGCGGAGCGTCAGGCTTCCGCTTCAGAAATCGAGCAGGACCGCCTCACCCGCGATCAAGCCCAGCGCGATCTGGATGCGCTCACCAAATTGGTTGCGGCGGGGGCTGCTGCGCCTGGCGAGGTGACTGCGGCGCGTTCACGGTTGGATACGGCCCAGGCAAGCCTGAACGCCGCCGAGCAGAGCGCGCATCATCGTTTTTCGGCGGGCGACGTGGCGCGCGCGCAGGCAGCGCTGGCCGATGCGCAAGCGGCTCTGAGCGCTGCGCAACACATCGAATCGCAGACCGTAATCCGCGCTCCCATCACAGGAACTATCTACAACATGGACGCAACGCCTTCGGAATTCTCCGCGGCCGGCAACCTGCTTCTCCAGATCGCCGATCTGCACCACGAGCGTGTCCGCGGCTACTTCGACGAGCCTGACCTGGGACGATTGGCAATTGGACAGCAGGTTGTGATTCGCTGGGCCGCGAAGCCGGACAGCGAATGGCACGGGCACATTGTGCGCCTTCCTTCCGATGTGGTCACCTACACCACGCGCAATGTGGGTGAGGTGCTCATCGACTTCGATGGATCGTCAGACGGACTTTTGCCCGACACCAATGTCACTCTAACCGTCACGACTTCAAGCCAGCCCGACACTCTGAGCATGCCGCGCGAGGCCCTCCACGAACAGAATGGGAAGTATTTCGCGTTCAAGGTCGAGAACGGCGAATTGGTGCGCGTTCCGATCACGATCGGATCCCCAAACCTGACCCAAGTGCCCATCCTTTCTGGGCTTGAAGAAGGCGACGTGGTCGCCATCGGCACAACCAACGGGCAGCCCTTGCAGGAGGGCGTACCGATTAAGGAACAACGGTGATGCGTTCACCTGCAATGGTGTGCATTGTCGCGCTGGCGTCCGTGACGTGGGCAGCTGTGAAACCGGTGCACGCGCAAATCTCCACTGCGACGCTCTCCCAGGCCAATAAGGATTTACAGGCCGGAGAGGCCGATCAAGCGATCGCACTGCTCGCGCCGCTGCCCTCCACTGGCGATGGAGCCGCCGAGGCGCAGAACCTCCTTTGCAGGGTTCGATTTACGCTCCAGCAATGGTCGCAAGCTGCTGCGGAGTGCCAGCAGGCGGTCACTCTTGACGGCCAGAATTCGGATTACCACATGTGGCTGGGGCGCGTTCTGGGCCAACAGGCCAGCCATGCGAGTTTCCTTTCCGCATACGGGATTGCCAAGCATTCGCTCTCTGAAATGCAAACTGCGGTAAAGCTCAATCCCAAGAATGGCCCGGCGATGTCGGACCTCGGCGATTACTATGCCCAGGCTCCCGGCATCGCGGGTGGTGGAACGGACAAGGCGCAGGCGATCGCCGTGCAACTCGACAAAGTTGACTCGGCCAGGGCCCAGGAATTGCGCGGCGATATCGCCATGGCCCAAAAGGATTACACCACGGCTGAGAATGAGTATCGCCAGGCAGCGACTGTAGCAAGTGAGCCGGCTGATTATTGGACCGTACTCGCCGACTTTTACCGTAAACGCCAGCAGTGGTCCGATCTGGATGCGGCCATTCAGAATTGCGTTAGTGCTGCGGCAAAGGACAAGAACTCAAGCGTCGGCCTCTATGACGGCGCCGGCGTGCTTATCGCGGCAAATCGGAATCCGGCACTTGCCGCGCAGATGCTGGAGAATTATCTGTCGAGTTCGTCCCTGACCGAGGAAGCACCGGCATTCATCGCTCACATTCGACTTTCGCGGCTCAAGCAGCAACTCGGCGATGCTGCGGGCGCCAAAACGGAGTTGGCGATTGCCGGACAGATGGCGAAAGAGTTTAATCCAGCGCAGGCTTGAAACACTCATGCGAGAAGCGCTTGTGAAATTTCGACAGAAATCGCTGGGGTTGATGGCGCCGGCATTTGCCGCCCTGGCGCTTGGCTCCGCGTCTGTTTTGGCGCCGGCACAGGTCTCGCTCACCACCGTGGTGGAGATGGCTCAGCAGAACTCGACTGCGGTCAAACTCGCCAACGCCGACCTTCAAAGGGCGCAGGCCGCACTCGGCCAGACTCAAGACGCATATATCCCCAACTTTGTCATCGGATCACAAATCGGCTACTCTCACGGCTTCCCAACAGGCCAGCCCTCTGTAGGGAACGCTTCGATGCAGTCGCTGGTTCTCAGCTTCTCGCAACGGCAGTACACCAAGGCTGCACGGGCCGGAGTGGAGGCTGCCAACCTGAGTCTCAAGGATGCCAAAGAGCAAGTCGCTCTCGACGCCTCGACGGCTTACATCGAGATGGACACGGTAAGCAGCGAGCTTGCGGCTGTCAGCGAACAGGAACAAAATGCGGCCCGTCTTGTCGCCATCGAGGAACAGCGCACTGAAGCCGGGATCGATCCCCTCAGCTCTTTGCTGCAAACAAAGTTGACGGCGGCGCAGCTCAAGCTCAGCCGCCTGCACCTTGAAACTCGATCCGCCACACTTTCCACGCAACTCGCGGTGCTTACCGGCCTGCCCGTCGCCTCCATCGTCCCCGACCACGCCAGCATTCCCGACATTCCTGCCGTCTCCGCCGACGAAGCGCCACGGACCCTTCTCGGCATTCAGTCCTCGAATGCCCTGGCGCGTTCCAAGCTGCTGGAGGCAAAAGGAGCCGACCTGGCCTGGCGCCGCCCTTCGATCGGATTCGGCGCCGTCTATAACTATGACTCCAATGAGCTGAACAGTTACAGTACCTATTACAAGAACTTCACGCCTAACAACGTCAGTTTCGGTCTCCAGATTTCGGTTCCCTTCTTCGACTTCGCAGTTCGCGCAAAGGCCAAGGTCTCCGCAGCCGAGGCCTTGCGCGCCAAGGTCGAGGCCGAGCAGGCGCAGCAACAGAATGACATTCAAATCAGCGAACTCACCTCGAGTTTGCGCGAGCTCGATGCCCAGGCTGAAGTCGCCAGCCTGAAACAACAGATTGCCGAAGAGCAGTTGAAGAGCGTCGCCGCACAATTGGAAGTGGGAAATGGTGCAACCGGCACTCCCGGCGCGCCGCCGCAGCTTTCACCCACAGCCGAGCAACAGGCTCGCATCGATGAGCGCCAGAAGTACCTCGACGCGCTCGACGCCGGGTTCGACCTGAGCAAAGCGCGACTCGACCTTCTGCGCGCCCTTGGCCACATGCAGGACTGGCTCAACGAGCTGCATAGCAAGTAATTGTGGCAGGGTATCCTGACAGCAACCCCTCGAAAGTCCAACTAATGCTTCCATATTTCGAGAATGCACGCTGATTGCGCTTGGGTTATGGGCGCAATAGACCCTGTATTCCGATCTGTCTCACGCGTACCGTGTTTCTGGGCAAACGCGTCTAAGGAATCAGTTCGAATGGTAGAATGAAGGAGATGGCGATGCCACTGAAAACAATCTTCCTCAATCCCCCCTCCTTCAAGAACTTTGATGGCGGCGCAAGTTCGCGCTGGCCGGCGACTCGCGAGATCGAGTCATACTGGTACCCGGTCTGGCTCACCTATCCGGCTGGCCTGCTTGAGGGTTCGCGGCTGCTCGATGCGCCACCGCACCATGTCTCCGCTCAAGAAACCATCGAGATCTGCAAAGATTACGAATTCCTGGTGCTCTTTACTTCGACGGTCGGCTGGGAAGGCGACCAGCGACTGGCTGAAACCATCAAAACGGCTAATCCGTCGATTCGGGTCGCGTTCGTAGGCCCACCGGTCACGACGGACCCCGATCGCGCCCTGAATGAGTGCTCGGCGCTCGACTTCATCTGCCGCCGCGAGTTCGATTACTCGGTTGTGGAGTTCGCGCAGGGCAAGCCGCTCAACGAGATCCTGGGCATCAGCTACAAAAAGGACGGTCAGATCATCCACAATCCAGACCGTCCGCAGATCGAGGACCTCGATGCAATGCCCTGGGCCACCAAAATTTACAAGCGCGACATGGACGTGACGCGCTACAACGTGCCTTTCCTGCTCCACCCATACATTGCGCTCTACTCCACTCGCGGCTGCCCGGCACAGTGCACGTTCTGCCTGTGGCCGCAGACCCTGAGCGGGCATGCCTGGCGCAAGCGCTCCAGCGATGACGTTGCGGCGGAGATGAAATGGGCCAAGGAGAACTTCCCCGAAGTCAAGGAGTTCTTCTTCGACGACGATACGTTCAACATCCAGAAGGTGCGCACCATCGAGCTCTGCGAAAAGCTGAAGCCGCTCGGCCTCACGTGGAGTTGCACATCGCGCGTAACGACCGACTACGACACGCTGAAGGCCATGCGCGAAGCGGGATGCCGTTTGCTCATCGTCGGCTTCGAGTCAGGTGATCCGCAAATCCTCAAAAACATCAAGAAGGGCGCAACAGTAGAGCGCGCCCGCGCATTCGCCAAGGACTGCCACGACCTGGGCCTGACCATACACGGCGATTTCATCCTCGGACTTCCGGGCGAGACGAGAGAGTCTATTCGCAATACCATTAACTTCGCCAAGTCGCTCGACGTCGAGACCATTCAGGTCTCTATCGCCCACGCCTATCCAGGCACAGAGTTCTACGAGTACGCGGCCCAAAACGGATTCATCACCAACGAAAAGATGCAGGACGGCGGCGGCCACCAGATGGCGCATATCGAGTACCCCGGCCTGCCGACCGATTACGTGATGGAGATGGTGCACCGCTTCTACGACGAGTACTACTTCCGTCCCAAGGCTGCACTCCGCGTGGTGTGGAAGGCCATGATGAATCGCGATCTGCCTCGCCTGTACGTCGAGGCCAAGGCGTTCCTCAAGCTGCGCGCGCAGCGCAACAAGATGGTGAAGGAGACGCGCAGGCAGCAAGCCACGCCGACCGCCCCCGTTGTTGGCGCAGGCGCGTAGGCAATCTCCGGGCCTTAACATCGAGGGTGGCGTCCGCGGCGGGGGACGTCTGCCCTCAACTTCTTTAGGCCATCTACATCTAAATTGCAAGATACTGGACTGATGGTTAAACACAACCTCTTGCCGCGTCAATACCTGATCCTGAGCCTGGTTGCCGTCTGCGCACCTCTCGGCGACAGTTGTCTCTCGCGCGGCATGACTGCGATGCCTTCAATCTCGCTTGCTCATCCGGGCGCGCTGATCGCCGCCGTCTTCACGCCGTGGATAGCAGCAGGCATCGCTCTTCTGATCGGCTTCTTTGCCAGCTATCTCACCGCGCTCTCCTGGGCCGACCTGACGTTTGTGTTGCCTGCTACAGCTTTCGGGAACGTCATTGTCGCGTTGCTCTCTCGATTCTGGCTGCATGAAGCCATCTCGGTCGAGCGCTGGGCCGGAATCGTCCTCATCACACTCGGTGTGAGCTTTGTTGCGCAGGGACCCTCCCTCACCCAACATCCCGCGCCTATTGCCGAGGAATCATTGCCCGAAGAGACTGTCGCCACCGGGGGGCAACGATGATGAAGCTTGCCCTCTCATTTTTGCCTCTCTCAACAACGGCTAGTCCCTGGCTTGCTGCCACCGCGATTGGCGCCGTCGTCCTGGCTTCCACCACCGGCGAAGTGCTCACCGCAGCAGCCATGAAGTCCATCGGCGACCTCGACGTGATCCGCGCCCGCTCGGGGCTCACTGGCGCAATTCGTGCCGTTGTCACCAGCCCACTGTTCTTCGTTGGAGTGTTTTTCCTCGCTGTGGCGTTCTTTTCGCTGCTCTTCGCTCTCAATCACCTCAACCTGAGTTTGGTCGCTCCGGCCTCGGCCTCGCTCACGCTGGTGACTAACGCCATCGCCGGCAAAATTTTCCTCAAGGAGAATGTCGACCGGCGCCGCTGGGCCGCGGCAGTGCTGGTGTGCATTGGAGTGTATCTGCTGGCGCACTGAGAGACGGCTTCTAGCCGCTGGCTCCGGAATCTGCAAACGCAGAGAGCGCCAGCGCGCCAGCAGCTAGGGGCTCGTGGGCGCTTTCACAAATCGCATGAGGCCTCTCGGCTTCAAGTCGGCATTCAGAAATTTACGCGGCTCACCGATCGCGGCGCACACAGCCTGAGCGGCCAGGTGACCGCTTCGCGCCGCGCTCTCCATCGTCGAGGGCCATCCCGTGGCAATCCAGTCGCCGGCCATCACGCAATTCGGCCACGGGGACGCGGAAGTAGGTCTTGCCGCATCGATTCCCGGCGGCACCGAGAATGTTGCGCGGACTTCCTTCACGAGCGCCGCTTTTTCTAACTTCGCCCCGGCAACCTCGGGAAAGAATTCGGCAAGCTCGCGCACGGCCAGATCAATTGCCTCTTCCCGGCTCAGTGCGGCAAATTCTTGCGACGCGCTGACGACGAGTTCCAAATAGCTACCCTTCGTCTTGCGCCAGCACTGTAACCGGCTCTTGTTGTACATCCAATGAATCTCGCGATCGAGCAGGACAGCGTGATCGAGTTCGGTAATCTCGCGGTCAAACCACAGATGCACGCTGCAGATGGGCCCATGCTCAAGTTCTCCGATTTGACCGCCCAACTTCTCGACGCCATCCGCGGGAGGCATTTGGGGCAACAGCTTCGCCGCGGCCTCGAATGGCAACGCGATCACGAGGAAGTCCGCGACCTGTTCGCCCGCGCGCGTCATCACGGTCCACTGCGACGTCTCCTCGTCCCACGATGCTCCGTCCACGCTCGCGTTGAACACGACCTCGCCGCCGTGCTCGCGGAGATACTGCTCAGCGCCGGCATAGAGATCGCTCAGCGGCACGGTGCTCATCCCCATGACGCCCGCTTCGGCGGAGTTGAGAAACAGCTCGCGGATCACCTTGGCGGCGTACGGCAACGCGATCACGCCTACATCGGCGTTCAGCGCGCTCGCAATCACCAGCCGCCAGAAGCGATCGATGGCTCCCTTTGTCTGGCCGCTGCGTATGAGCCACGCGCCAAGCGTCTCTGTCGAACCGGGCGGCACCGGACGCATGAGGGCTCGAAACGCGCGCGCCAATGCCATCTTGTCGTCGCGTGTAAGCGCTTTGGCGGCGAGCAGGCTCGGTAACCCATGCAGCGGAGCCGGCAACCACCAGGACGATTTGAGCAGCGTGCGCCGTCCACCCGGCTCGATCATCGTCATCGCGTTCGTCCAGTGTACGCGCTCAGCGACGCCAATGCGCCGATAGAAACCAATCAGATTTGTGCAGCAGCCGAACAGCACGTGCTGGCAGTTGTCGATGACCTCATCCACTCCGGGATGCCGGTAGGAGCTGGCGCGCCCGCCCAGGTAGCCGCGGCGCTCGAGGAGTTTTACGCGCAGCCCGGCTTCGGCCAGCGCGCACGCCGCGCTCATGCCGGCCACGCCGCCCCCCACCACGATCACCGACTTGCCCGGGCCTGTCTGGAATTCATTCACGATCTCGCTGCTCTCCCGGTGTTGCTACTCCTATCATCGCCGAAAGCGCGCACCGTGCCATCCACAGTAATCCGTCTCGTTAATTCATTTTGATGCCAAGGTGACAGGCACTCTCAGAATTTATAACCAATTCACCACTGAGTGCGGGGCGTAATTCGTTGACGTTCACGGGGCATGTGCTTATGATGGTCGGGACTACCGGACCACCTTCTGCTTCGAGGCGTGTTGATGCCAGACTGCACGAAATGCGGCCAGCCGCTTAGAGATGGCGCGACCTTCTGCGGTGAGTGCGGAGCGGCTGTCAAGTACTGTCCCAAATGCGGCCAAATGCTCAAAGATGGCGCCCACTTTTGTGCTGAATGCGGCGCCGCCGTCAACCAATCTTCCCCCGATCCTCAGACTCCCGCTTACCAATCTGCGCCAGGCCCCGGCGGGAATCCGATCCAGACGCCCGCCACAACCGCCTGGATCAACTTCACAGTCGTTGACTATGGAGGCTTTTTCGGTCAAATCACGAATACCATCGTTGTCGATGGCTACGACGTGCGAACGATCCAAATTGGTGAAACCGTCGATTTCGCGATCCCGGCTGGGAGCCATGTGATCCAGCTTGTGCAGGTGTACCACAGCGCTGCAACTCTCAGCATTGCCGTCACGCGCAAGTCGAACCAATTGGAATTCACCGTCTCAGCGGGAGCGCAGGCCGTCGTGGTTGCCGAGTACGGGTACCTCCTGGGCAAATTCAGCCTCTCGCTGAAATGAGGCATTGCCTGCCGCATGCGAGGAGGGCGCGCATCGTCAAAAAATGCGCATGCGCAGGCCGACGCTCACACTCAAAGTCGTCATATTTCCAAAGGTGAACTTCGGCCAGTTCTGGTACTCACAGTCGACTGCACGGATTTCAATCTTGCGGCTGAGCCTGTAATCGATTCCGCCTCCGGCCGTCGCAACCAGGAATCGGCCCGTGGCCAGGTTATACGGAAAGTTGAAATCGCCGAACCCGGCCAGGCCTTTTACGTAAGGCTGGAATCTGCCTACGCTGAAGTGGTAGCGCGCTCCAATCGAATAGGTTTCGATGTGGACGCCAGCCGACTGGCGAAACTCCACCCATTGGCCCTCAACCTCAATGCCCAGGCGCCGCCGGGTGTCGGCATCGACGAATGCCTTCACGCCAACCATCTTGCGTTCGCCGTATTGGACGTAATAGCCCGAGCCCGATGCGCCTGCCCAAATGGCCAGGGCGCCCTTGTCGCCTGCGGGCACGGCCTGGGCTTGCGCCATGCCCGCAAGGCAAAATGCCAGAGCCAGAATTGCGCTCACGCGGATTGCTCCGGCTCCTGCCCCTCGATCGCTCCACCATTTCTCCCATGCAGAAAACATCGTCGTGCCTCTCCCGGCGGTCGGCCGCTACGGACCGTTGTGGTTCTATTGCGTGATCGTCAGCGAAACATTCTCGGTCTGGACTACGCCGGTGGTTGTGCCGGACCCCACGACCTGAATGGTGTAGGTTCCCGGCGGCGCACTGGTGGTGCTGATGCCGTTACAGCCGGTTGTCCCAAGCGCCATCGCCGATAGCACGATCACGAGCGCCACAGTGAACGCCGCCGCCATGCGCGTGCGTTGCCGCCGGAAAATCCACCCGAAAAGGATGCTGAAAGGAAGCAGAATACCGGCCAGCAGCGCCCCGCCGCTCCCCCCGCGCCTATTCATGGCTTGTGTGCCCCCAGTCAACGGCGAATTCGTATCGATTGTCAGTTGCGCGATCGCGCTTCCGTTTGCTGACAGCTTTACCGACGGGCTGGAGAAGTGACAGTTCACTCCTGCAGGCAATCCCAGGCAACCCAACGCGATGGTGTCGGCGAACCCGCCCTCTGAGGTCAGGATCAGTCCGACCTGGGCATTCTGCGAGGTCTTGAGCGTCACCGCTGTTGGCGACACCGTGAGGTCGAAGGTGATCGGATTCACGACCACGGTGATCGGCTGCGACGTCGACGGCAGATGCGTCGCGTCTCCGCTGTACACTGCCATCACGGCAAAAGTGCCTGCAGGCAAGTTCATGACCAGCGTGGCAACCCCGCTCGCATCCAGCGTGGCCGTGCCCAGCGTCGACGATGCGTTCGAGAAGGTGATCGTACCCGTCGGCGTGGGGCCAACGTTGGCTACGACCGTCGCTACCAGATCGACCTGCGGGTTGGAGCCGCTCGTCATCGAGCTGCCCAGATCCGTCGTGGTTGGAATCTTGCCCACCGTCAGGCTGACCGGAAGCGACGTGCTCCCAGCGTCGTTGGCGTCGCCCATGTACGTAGCCGTAATTGCATACGTCCCGATCGCCAGGTTCGAAAACGTCAGCGTCGTAACTCCGCTCGTATTGAGCGGCGCTGCCCCGATCACGGCGCCGCCGGCAAAGAATTCCACTGTCCCCGTCGGTATGGCGCCGTTGCCTGTAACCGTCGCCGTGAAAGTGACCGCCTGCAGCCACGATGAAGGATTGGGAACCGCAGTGACTACGGTTACCGTCGTCGCCTGCGCCACAGTCAATGCCAGCGGCGCCGACTGGCTCCCGCCGTCGTTCGTATCGCCCGCGTAGGTGGCCACAATCGAGTAGTTTCCAGGCGCGAACAACGGGCTAATCGTCGCCGTGCCGCTCGTGTTCAGGTTGACCGTGCCCAGAACCGTTGGGCCGGATGTGAATGTCACGAGGCCATTGGGCGTACCTGCTCCCTGCGTCACCTTCAGGGTGGCCGTGATTGTCTCAGCCATGCCCGCAATCCCTGGATTCGGCAAGGCGGTGACGGTTGTGGCCGTCACAGTTTGCACGACTACCTGCGAGATCGCCGCCGATGCCGCAGCGGTGTTGAAGTTATCGCCAATGTAGGTGGCTGTGATTGGATGCGTCCCAACAGCCAGCGCCGAAGTGGTGAATTGCGCGGTGTCCGGATTGGCTGCGTTGAGAATGCCCGATCCGATCTTCACACCGGCGTCGAAGAAGCTCACGACTCCGCCAGCCGGCGTCGTCGCGCCAGACGCGATGGTTGCGGTGAGCGTGACCGGCGCACCGTAAAACGACGGGCTCCCCGATGTCGCGACAATGATGGTTGCTGTCGCCTGCACATCCTGGTTGAGCACCGCCGAGGTCTCTCCAAGAACCTCCTTGGCCGCGTCGCCGCTATAGACCGCCGTAATCGGATGCAGGCCGCTCGCGAGCGTTGAAGTCGTATAGGTGAGGACGCCGCCCGCGAGTTGGCCGGTGAAAATGATTCTGGTTCCGTCCAGGAACGACACCGTGCCGTCGGGAAGAATTCCTCCGCCGTTTGGCGCGGTCACGGTCGCCGTGAAGGTCACGCTCTGGCCAACCAGCGATGGGTTGACACTGGAAGTGAGCGCAACTGCTGTCTGCTCCTCCACGATCTGGCTCCACGGCGAAGCCCCGTTGTCAGTCGAGGCGCTCGCATCGTGCGATGTATCGCCGCTGTAGGAGCCCGCTATCGAGTGTGCTCCCACAGCCAGCGTCGACGTCGTAAACGTAGCCGCGCCGGTCGCGTTCAACGCCAGCCCCGCGGCCAGCGCGTTCTTCACTCCACCAAAGGTGTCGAAGAGGTTCACAGTCCCGGTGGGGATTGCGCCCCCAGCACCCGAGGTCACCTGCACCGTGACTGTCACCGACTGGCCGAAAAGCGACGGATCGGGTGTCGCCGTCAGGGTCGTCGCGCTTGAGTTCTCAACGGTCAGCGCGAGCGCCGCCGATTGGCTGCCAGCATCGTCCGTGTCGCCGGCGTACGCGGCAACGATCGAGTAGTTCCCCGGCGCCAGAACCGGGCTGATCGTGGCGGTTTCTCCCGCGGTCAGGTTGGCCGTGCCCAGCACCGTCGTTCCCGAAGTGAAGGTCACCACCCCCGTCGGCGTCCCAGTTCCCTGGGTAATCTTTACCGTGGCTGTGAGCGTCTCCGCCGTGCCCTGAACCCCGGGATTCGGGTTCGCGGCGAGCGTATCTGACGTCACCGTCTGGTTGACCACCTGGTTAATCGGCACCGAGGCTGCCGCAGAGTTGAAGTTGTCCCCGGCATAGGTGGCCGTGATCGAATGCGTCCCTACGGCGAGCGACGCTGTCGTGAATTGTGCGATGTCCGGATTGGCTGCGTTCAGAATGCCTGATCCGATTTTGACGCTGGCGTCGAAGAAGGTGACCGTCCCGCTGGCAGGTGTCGTCGAGCTCGAAGCGATGGTCGCGGAAAACGTAACCGGGTTTCCGTAGTTCAACGGGCTCCCGGATGTCGCGACAGTAAGAGTTGCTGCCGCCTGCACGTCCTGGGTCAGTACAGCCGAAGTCTCTCCAAGGATTTGCCTGGTATCGTCGCCGCTATAGACCGCCGTGATTTGATGCGCGCCGGCGGCCAGCGCCGACGTAGTGTACGTAGCTACACCGCCGGTCAGTTCGACTTCGGCCAGCGTCGTGGTTCCGTCCAGGAAAGTTACCGAGCCATCGGGCATCAGCCCGCCACCGTCCGGCGCGGTCACCGTCGCGGTGAAGGTGACACTTTGGTTCACGAGCGACGGGTTGGCGCTCGAAGTTAGCGCGACATTCGTCTGCTCTTCCACAATCTGACTCCAGGGCGAGACCCCGTTGTCGGTCGAGCTGCTCGGTGAGTGCGATGTGTCTCCGCTATAGGCCGCCTTGATCGTGTGCACGCCGACGGGCAGCGTGGCAATCTGGAAGGTCGTGGCGCCGCCGTTCAGCGTCAGGCCCGCGGACAGCGTCGTGGTGTTTCCGCCGAAGGTGTCGGTGATGGAAACCGTTCCGGTCAGAGCACCGGTTCCGGCTCCCGTGGTCACCTGCACTGTAAAAGTGACGGTCTGGCCGAAGAGCGATGGATCGGGCGTCGCCATCACCGTTGTGGTGGTCGAGTTCAGCGGCTCCGCGACGCCGACGGCCACGATGGCCAGCGGCGAGTTGGGTCCGTTCGCGCCGGGATCGCTTATGTAAGCAGACGACACCGTTCCCGCCTCGGTGGTGTTGATCGTCAGTACGGGATTGGCTGCTGGTGAGAAGATCATGCCGATCGTGCAATCTGCGTCCACCGCAAGCGGCTGAGTAGTCGCGCACGCCCCCAGGCCTATCGCTGCGTCCACCTGCGCGTTCACCGACGCGTTGATCGCGGTGAAGGCCAGTGGGCTGGCCCCATCGTTGCCGTCGTTTTCTACGGTCTGAAACTGCGGCGCTGACCAGCTCCCCTGCCGCACCGGCGTCGCCGTAAAGTCCAGCGCCACAAGGTTGCTCTGAATCTCCCACACCTGCATGCTCAATGTGTTGGCAAAGATGACGTTGCCATCTGCGTCAACCAGGAGACCCTGCGGCCCCTTGATGACCACCGTGTTGCTCAGATTGTCGGCGCCAAGCAAATATTCTCCGCCGCTCGCGGCCAGCGTATTGATGGTCGTGTTCGCGGCGTTGACTTTGCGAATCTCATAGCTCTGCGTATCCGATATATAGAGATCTCCGGCCGGATCGAGCGCGATTCCGGTGGGAGCGTTCAGCTCTGCCAGAATTGCTTGGCCGGTGTCTCCGATTTTGCCAGGGTTGCCGTCGCCGGCTACAGTAGAAATCACCTGCGTGCCTGAGTTCACTTCACGGATGCGATTGTTGTCGGTATCGGCGATGTAGAGGTTGCCGGACGGGTCCAAGGCCACGGCATAGGGGTGGTTCAATGTCGCCTTGGTAGCCAGCACTCCGTCGCCGTTATAGCCGCCGAATCCTGCGCCGAAGGGACCGAAGTAGTCGCCCGCCACCGTGCCGATCTCACCCGTGGACGCGGAAACGGCGCGAATCACCTGATTGTTGGTGTCGGCGATATAGAGGTCGCCTGCCGTATCCACGGCGATGCCCTGGGGACTGTTGAGCAGCACAGTCGCTGAAGTTGCCAGCGATCCGTCGCCCGCGAAACCCGGCAGACCGGAGCCATTGCCGGCGACCGTGGTGATCACGCGGGTGACACCATCCACCCTGCGGATGGCGTTGTTGCCCGTGTCGGCGATGTAGAGATTCCCCGCTCCGTCCAGAGCGACTCCGGAGGGCGAGTTGAGCGTGGCCGCCGTGGCCGCCGCGTGGTCGCCGGTGTAGTTCGCCGTGCCCGTTCCCGCAATGGTTGAGATCTGCCCGGTCGCGGCATTGACCATGCGAATGCGGTTGTGGCTGCTGTCGGCGATGTAAAGGTTGCCGGCGCCGTCCTTCGCCACGCCGGTCGGAGAATTGAGCTCCGCGTTCAATGCCGGAATGTTATCCACCACCGGGTCGAGATAATTCCCATTGCCTGCGATCGGCAGCACGTTGCCGGGAACCAGTACTGCCAGCCCGCCGACGCCCGTACCGGAAATCAGCGTCTCGCCCAAAAGGTCGCCGCCAGCATCAAGCAGCACCACTGCGCCCAGGCGAACTCCTGGCGCCGCAGGCCTGAATCCCACCGACTGGCTGCAACTGGGCGAGCCACCGCCCACTGTCAGCGTGGCGCCGGCGCAACTCGATGCCGGAACTCCCGGTACAGTGAAATCCAGTTGCGGCTGGCCCAGAGTCAGAACCGTCGCATGATCGACCGTTCCCGCGGCCTGCGCGACCACGATCACCGCCTGCTGCGCGGCCTGCGTGCCCACGGCAGTGGCGGGAAAGACGTTCTGCGCCATGCTCATCGCGCTCGCAAGCAATAGCGCCGCCAGACCCGCTGCATAAATTCGGCTTTGTTTCCACGATGAAAGCGGCGCTGGGGTTTGGAATATATGCAGATTATCTTTTGAATCGCGCGGGCGGCAGGAAGAAGCGGACTTCAGGCTCATGTGCGGGCTCCGTATAAGGCATTCCGGCTACGAATTTGTGCCGGACAGCGTTACAGTCGCGGCCCGATCGAAGGTCATCGCCAATCCGGGGGCCGCTCCTGATTCGCAAAACGACTCACTGCTCTACAAGAATTCCGGGAACCGGAGTGATGTGCAGTGTTTGTGACCAATGCTCGCATGCATTGCCCAAGGCTTGAGCAGGAGAACTCTCGGAACAACACAAAGGTTTTCCAAATCAGAACTCAGACTCAAGAGAGGACTGAATTGGCATCGACTCACTTTGGAAGTGGCCGGGCTGGCGCCGTGTGATCCTCGGAACCGTTCCAATGCTCACCGAACCAATTTCCACGCCGCCGAAGGGGGTGCGGAATCGCATATAGCTGTAGTTGTTGTTGGCAAAGGTGCTCATCGAGAGCGGGCCGCTCTCGACCGCGGTAATCAGCGCCGATGTATTCTGGTCGGACCCCGATTTGGCCGACCGAATCATCATCGCGTAACCCGGAACCTCGTATGCTGAGATCAGGTTCCCGGTTGGATCGGTGATTGTATAGGGTCTGCTGAATGACCGCGCCAGCTCCGGCGCCTGTCATCAGCTACGGAAAATGGCCATTGATTCCAATTATGGATTGCTATGTATCACTGTGCCTTCGTCACAGACTCCCTACAACTCGCGCAAGGCGACGGCGACGGGGCGCAGCGCGGCGCGCACTGCGGGCAGCAAGCCGCCGAGAACGCCCATGGCCAGCGCGAAAATCACCCCGATCACAAGCAAGTTGAATGTGATCTTGAAGGCGAAGGCGATGTTCGAGAAGGTCGAGAAATTCATGGTCTGAGTGGTCATGCCGTTCAGCGGAAGCACGACCACACAGCCGATAATGCCGGCAATAAAAGAAATCAGCAGCGCCTCGAACAGGAACGAAAGGATGACGTTCCAGCTGGAGAAGCCGAGCGCGCGCATGGTGGCAATCTCACGCCCGCGTTCGGAGACGGCCGAGTACATCGTGTTGAGAGCGCCGAATACAGCGCCGATCGCCATGATGGCAGCCACCAGACCGCCCAACACAGTGATCAGCTCCGTCATGGCCGAAGATTGCTTGGCGTAGTAATCCACTTCGCGCTCGACTTCCAAATTCAGTTGGGGGTCGGATGTAATCGAATCCTTGAATTTGTCGAATGCCGCGGGCGAAGTGAGGTGAACGGTGGCAGATTGAAAGATGTTGTCGGGGCGCTTGAGCACCTCGTTGAGGATGCGCGAATCGCACCACACTTCGGAATCGAATGACGATCCGCCCGCGTCGAACACTCCTACCACCTTCCAGTGGCCGCCGCCGAAGTTGACCGTGCTGCCAACGGTCAGGCCCTCGTATGTTTTCGAGGCATTCTTACCCACGACGAGCTCATCGAGCCCAGAATGAAACATCTGCCCTTGAACGACCTTCACGAATTGGCGGATTTCGAGGACATTGGGCGAAACGCCGCGAACCTCCACATTCGCGTCGGTGCCTGTGCTGATGAGCGGTATGGGGACGACGCCTACGACTTCCTGCGTGACCAGCGGCTGCCCCGACGCATCGCGCGCCACGCCAGGCTTATCTTGTATCAGCTTGACAGAATCAAGAGTGATGCCTCCCATCATTTCCGTGGTCGAGCCGGCGCGCATCACCAGCGCATCGTCGGGCGTACCTGAGGCCACAAGCGTGGCCCGGAAGCCGCGTGCCAGCGAAAGCATGGCCACGAATACGCCGACCGTCCCGGCAATGCCCAAAATGGCCACGATCGTGGAAGTCCAGCGTGCCCGAATACTGCGGAGGTTGTAGGAAATCGGAACTGAACCGATCAGCGGCGCCAGCAATCCGGCCACGATCCCGCCAACGACGACCAAAATCAGGAGCAGCGCGGCGATGGCTGCCAGGGTGATGACTGCACCGAAAAAGAGTTTTGTCACCATGCTCACACCCTCCGAAGGGCATTCACCACACGCATGCGCATCGCACCGTAGGCGGGAAGAATTCCGCTGGCGAAGCCGACCATGAGAGCAGCGATCACACCGAACAGCAACGTTTTGGCGGTAACCAGAAGCGGCGGCAAGAGGCCAGCCATCGCGCGGCTTAGCACTGGAATGGCGACCAGCGCAAGCAGCAAGCCCACGCAACCGGCAAGCGCGATCGCCATCGACTCGCCCAGAATGAACGCAAGGATCGTGCCATCCGGAAAACCGATAGCCTTGAGCACGCCCAGCTCATTGGTTCGCTCGCGCACGGAGATGGCCATCGTGTTTCCAGTGACCAGCAAGAGCGTGAAGAAGACGACGGTCCCGATCGACAAAATCAGGAATTTGATGTTTCCGAATTGCTTCACCCAGCCCTCCGCAAACGCGGATTCTGTCTCGGTCTTCGTTTCGTAGGGCGAATTCATATACATATTGTCGATGGTCCTGGCGATGCGCGGGGCATCGTCGGGGTCAGCGATGCGAACCGTGTACCAACCGACCTGGCCTTTCATCGCATCGGGTACGCTCTCTTTGAAGTATTCCCACTGGAACCAAAACTGGGTCTCGTCATCTTCCGGCTTGGCGCCGTGGTAAACGCCGTCGATATTGAACTCGAAGGGTTTGCCCGCCAGCCCATAGATGGTTGTCGTGATGGGGATGCGATCGCCGATCTTCCAGCCGAAGCGCTTCATGGTAGCCGCGCCGACAATCGCGCCTTGGCGATCCTTCAGAAATGTGTCCCACTGATCATCGGGAACGATGAGTTCGGGGAAAACCTGCCGCTGGTTTTCCGGATCGATTACAAATTGAGGGAAGAAGTTCTTGGGATCCTGATAGACGCCGCCAAACCAGTTGTCGTGGGTGACGTACTTCACGCCAGGGATGCGCAGGATTTCATCCCGGTAGGAGAGCGGAATGGTGTTGATGATGGAAGTGCGATTGATGGTGACGAGGCGATTCGCGCTCACGACGTCTGCCCCACGGCTGAACGCGTCGCTCACCACTCCCAGTAGCGCAAACAGGAAAAGCGCCACAGCGAACGAACCGATGGTGAGAACCAGCCGGGCCTTCTTGCGAAGCAGATTGGCAAGAATCAGTTTGCCGAATTTCATGAGAGAACTCCCCCGACAATTGCCGGCCGCGCTCCTGCTTCTACCAGCACTCCTTTATCGAGATGCAGGGTGGTATCGGCCTGGCGCGCAACCACCGGGTCGTGCGTCACCATCAACACTGTTTTTCCATGCTCCTTCACTAACCGCTTGATCAGTTCCATCACTTCGTCGGCGCTTTTGCGGTCCAGGTCGCCGGTGGGCTCGTCGCAAAGCAGGAAAGTGGGGTCGGCAACGATGGCGCGGGCGATGGCAACGCGCTGTTCCTGTCCGCCGGAAAGCTGGCGTGGATAGTGGCTCATGCGGTCGCCCAATCCAACGATGGAAAGGGCGGTTTCAATGTGCTTGCGGCGCTCGGCCTTGGAAAGCTTTGTCAGCAGCAAGGGCAATTCGACGTTCCCGAACGCGGTAAGCACGGGAATGAGGTTGTACATCTGGAAGATAAAACCGACGTGGCGCGCCCGCCAGTTGGTCAGCTTGCTGCCGGACATGTGCGTGATTTCATCGCCGGCCACGTTAATAGTGCCGCGGGAGGGAACATCGAGTCCGCCCAGCAAATTGAGCAGAGTGGTCTTGCCCGAACCGCTCGGCCCCATGAAGGCCACGAAATCGCCCTTATCGACGTCAAGATTCAAGCCCTGCAAAACGTCGATTTCCTCGTTGCCGCGGCGATAGGTCTTGTCCAACCCGCGAACCTGAATCAAACTGCCTACTACTCCATTGCCGTCCACGCGTACCATGATCAACGCTCCTTGATTTCCGCAATATCCGATCCAACGCCCGAAAGCCGCGATTCTCTCGCGGGGAGAGCATCCTGTGTCCCGCTCAGCAATATCAATTCACAATCACAGAAGAATAACTGAGTTGCAAGAACGACACGTTAACGCTTGATCACTACAGTTTCGCCATCTCTCAAGTCGGACGGCCCGCCAACTACGACTGTGTCCCCGGCCACGAGTCCAGCCAGGATCTGCGTTTGCGCGCCGTTGGTCGTACCGACATTCACGGCGTGGCGCTCGACGTGATCGCCTGTCACCAGAAAAACAATCTTCTGCCCGCCATCGTCGCGGACCGCGTTCTGCGGCACCATTACTCTCGCCGGCGCTTCCTTCCCCGCCTGCGCTACTTCCGCGAGGAACGTGACCTTCACACCCATATCGGGCAGGATGCGCGGATCCAGCTGGTCGAAAGCAATGCGCACCTCGACAGTCGCCTTCTGGCGATCGGCCGTGGGAATGATGGTGCGCACGCGGCACGGAATCTTCCAGTCTGGATATGCATCCAGAACGGCGGTTACTTCCTGGCCGCCTTTGACGCGCGCGATGTAGTTTTCATTGACGTCCACTTCAATTTCATTCGAAGCCATATCGACAATCGTCGCGATGCCTGTGCGCGTGAAGCCACCGCCGGCCGAAATTGGTGACACCATTTCGCCCACTTGCGCGTCCTTTGAAACGATGATGCCGTCGAACGGAGCCGTGATGATGCAGTTATCCACCGCCTGCTGCGCCTCCTTAACGCGCGCGTCGGCGGAGAGCACCTGTGCCTGCGTGTAGTCGATCTTCGCCTTCAGGCTGTCAACGGCCATCGTCGCATTGTCGAGCGCTTCCTGAGTTTGAATTCCTTCCGTCCTCAGCTCCTGTGCGCGATGCAACTCGATCTGCGCGTTCTTTAACTGCACCTGCAAATCGATAATGCTTGCCTGCGTGGCATTGTGATCTGCTTTCGCGGAAGCCAGCGTCCTTTGCGCATCGGAATCGTCAAGAGTGGCCAGCACAAAGCCCGTGTGTACGTACATTCCTTCGGTAAAGAAAACGCCTGTAACGCGCCCCGTAATCTTTGCCGCTACGGTGGCGCGCCGCTGCGGGGTGACATACCCGCTCGCGTTGAGCATGGCCTGTGGCCCGTTGTCCGGGACGTCTGCGGTAGCAACCTGCACTGAAGGCGCCTGGTGCATGTACGCGTAGATTCCGCCTGCGATTACGAGCGCGGAGAGCAGGGCGACAAGAATAATCGCGATACGCTTGCCAGCATTTCTGGAGCCTCGCTTGTGGGCTTCAATGCGCAGCGCTCCAAGGTCCGGTTTTACAGTCGCTTCAGGCATAGTTGATCCAGGCGATCTAACCCGGTATTTCCATTATGGTATATCTGGCCCCGCTACTGGACTCGCCGAGGCGCGTTTTGCCTCATCAGCTGTGGATGAATAACCGGCACTTCGGACAATTGCCCGAAAATCTGTGGCAAGCTTGCCATTCGATGTAGCGAATGATCATGGAGATTATCAATTGCACCTGCGAGCGGGCTTGCAGCCGCGTCGACCAAATGCTCCGGTTGCGCGATAGGACTCCTGCCGGAGTTCACAGCTTGAACGGCTGCGAGCAGGAAGTCTAAGATTTGAGGGGAGGAATCCATGTCACTAACTCCATGAGAATTTCGGAGTTAGTCTTTGGAATGGTGGGCAGTGAGGGACTCG
>CAZANC010000018.1:0-23530 GCA_964486495.1 uncultured Occallatibacter sp. | reverse complement strand
ATCATCGCGGCACTCTTTCTATTGATTGAGGCGATTCTCGCTCTGGGGCGGGCAGCTTGTACCAAATCAGGCCGATCTCGCGCTCTTCTGTTCCAATTTGATTCACTTCCTTACACCTCGACTCGTCTCCTCATCCAATCCCCTCCGCTGCACGATGAAATGGACGTAGGAGATTCCAGGCATCTCTTGAAGATTTGCCGTGGACGGAGGGATTCGCGGTGATCCGTCAGGCAATTTCGTGCGACATCTGTGCAACGGAGAAGCGCCAGACCAACCATTGGTTTGTCGCCTACGAGCAAGGCGGGGAGCTGCGCGTCAGCGGTTGGAGCTCGCGCCACAAGTTGCGCCCAGGCTCGAAGCACCTTTGCGGGCAAACCTGCCTGCACAAGCTGGTGGATGAATTCATGGCCAAAGCCCTCGCTGTGCGCGCGCGGCGCCCGCCCGACGAGCCGGTGAAGGAGGTTGACGCTGAACCGCCGGCCGTGAGCCAGCTCGAGCTCGAAGTGTCGGGGCACGGCTTCAGTCGTGCCGCAAACTCCGATGTAGCGCCGGTCTCTAGACCGGCTGTACCGGCGGCTTCCAAGCCGCCGGCCGTGGGCGATGCCAGCCCCGCCTCCGGCGCGGCTTACCCCCATACGGCCAATATCGACCTTGAATCATCGGCGCGCATCATCACAACGCCTGTGCCTGTTCTACCCAAGCTGGTTTTCAGCCCGCAGCCTGAACCGGTGTCTCGCCCGCAGCCAGAGTTGATGACGATGCCGCCGCGGCCCCATGCCGATTACGCTCCCACCGTCGAAGAGACGCCGCGCTTCGCCTCGCGCAATTGGCGCGCTGAAGCCTGGGAGCGCGAACGGCTGCGCGAGTTGCACGCCATCGGGAATCGTCCCGGCATCGCCGCCCGCCGCGCCTCGAATGCTTGATTGTTTTTCCCAGATCGCTGAAGGGATTGCTCTATGGGTTTCGATCTAGCCTTGGCTCTCTTAGCTTTGCTTCCGTTTCTCTCAGGGAAGCCGGCTCGCGCGCAGGACGCGGTTCCGCCCGGCGATTGAGCCGCATAAGTGGTCTACTTTCGCGCCGCCTGACCCGCCAGCAGCGCCAACAGCCCCTCTTCGTCGATCACCGGAATTGTAAGCTCCCGCGCCTTGTCGAGTTTTGACCCGGCTTCTTCCCCCGCCACCACATAACTGGTCTTCTTGCTCACTGAGCCCGCGGTCTTTCCGCCGGCAGACTCGATCTTTTCCTTCGCCTCGTCGCGCGTCATCGTCGGCAACGTGCCCGTGAGCACAAATGTCAGTCCAGCGAGCTGCGCGGAGCGCTGCCTCTTCTCTGCAGTCATGTCTACGCCGGCATCCGCCAGCCGCTTCACCAAATCTCGATTTGCTTTGTCCGCGAAAAACTCCAGAATCGCTTGCGAGATGCGCGGACCTACTTCTTCCACTCTTTCCAGCTCCTCGGCCGAGGCTGCCATCACCGCCTCGATCGAGCCAAACTCCTGCGCCAGTAGCTCGGCGGTGCGCTCACCAACAAAACGAATGCCCAGACCCATCAGCACCCGCGCCAGTCCCGCGCGTTTCGATCTTTCAATCTCCGCAAGCAGCGCGCGCGCCGACTTCTCCGCGAAGCGTTCCAGGCCAACAAGTTGTTCCTCGGTAAGCGAGTACAGATCGGCTACGCTTCGCACCAGTTCCCGGTCGAGCAACTGCTGCACTAGAGCGTCGCCCAGCCCCTCAATGCTCATCACGCCGCGGCTGCCAAAGTGGAGCAGCGACTCACGCAGCTTGGCCGGGCAGTCGGTATTTACGCAGCGCCAGTCGGCCTCGCCTTCTTCACGCACAACGGCGTTGCCGCATTCCGGGCACATCGTCGGAAACTTGAATTTCCGCGTTCCGCGAGGATGCTCGGCATCATGCACCACTTCGGCCACCTTGGGAATCACGTCCCCGCCGCGTTCCACCTTGACCCAATCGCCGATCAGCAGACCCATGCGCTCGATGAAGTCAGCGTTGTGCAGCGTGGCGCGGCTCACGGTCACGCCGCCGATGAAGACCGGCGTCAGCATGGCCGTGGGCGTGAGCTTGCCTGTGCGACCTACAGTGATCAAGATGTCTTCGAGCTTGCTGATGGCCGCCTGCGCCGTGAACTTGTAGGCGATGGCCCATCGCGGTGCGCGTCCCGTGTAGCCCAGCCGCTGCTGCGTCGCGTGCGCGTCCACCTTCAGCACCACGCCGTCAATCTCGTAACCCAGCGTTGCCCGTATGCTCTCCGCGTCGTCGATGAACTTCATCATCTCTTCCACCGAGCTGACGAGGTGGCGATGCGGATTCACCCGAAAACCGAGCTTGCTCAGTGTGTCCAGCGTCGCTGTCTGCCCCGCGGCAAAATATTCTCCATCGACAAGCAGAAAGTACGCGAAGAACACCAGCCGTCTCTTAGCGACGATTGACGAATCGAGCGTGCGCAGCGTGCCCGCGGCCGAGTTCCGCGGATTCACGAACGCCGGTAGTCCCTCCCGTTCGCGCTCTTCATTCATTTTGAGGAAGGCCGCTGCCGGCATCACCACTTCACCGCGCACTTCGAATTTCTGCGGTAGTTTTGCCTTCTTCACCCGCTCGGCAGGAACGCTCAATGGCACGCTGCGAATCGTGCGAATGTTTGAGGTTACGTCCTCGCCGGTCTGCCCATCGCCGCGCGTCAGGCCCATCGTGAGCCGCGCACCGCCATTTCCCGGCTCCCCGCTGCCTGTGCCGTAGCTGAGCGCCACGCTCAGCCCGTCGAGCTTAAGCTCGGCCGTGTACGTCACCGGTAGCTTGCCGGCCAGTTCGCGAACGCGGCGGTCCCAGTCGGTCAGTTCTTCGGCAGAGTATGCGTTGTCGAGCGACAACATCGGCCGTGAGTGCTGCGCCTTCCTGAATCCCTCGGCCGGCTTGCCACCCACGCGCTGCGTCGGCGAATCCGGAGTCACGAGTTCGGGGCGCGCCGCCTCCAGCCGCCTTAGCTCGTTCATCAGCGCGTCGTACTCTGGGTCGCTGATCTCCGGTGCATCGAGAACGTAGTACAAATGCTCGTGGCGGCGAAGTTCGTCCCGCAGCTTTTCGATCTTTTTTGGGGCGCTCGTCTCGGCCATAGCTACGAATTATAGTGATCCATCGGCCCGTTCCAACTCCGCTAATCCCGCCAACTCGCTAACTCGCCATGTGCACGCAGTGCACGCCAACTCGGCAACTTTTGACAACCCAGCTTGCTTCGCTTAGTTCCCCGCCTCTTTCAGCCCGCGGTTCTTGAGCAACGGCTCGATGCTCGGCTCCCGACCCAGCCACGTGCTGTACATTTTCTCGAGGTCCTCTGTGTTGCCGCGCGAAAGCACCATCCGCCTGAATCGATCGCCATTCGCGCGCGTCATTCCGCCGTGATCCTCAAACCACTGGAAGGCCTCGTCGTCCAGCATCTCGCTCCACGTGTAGGCGTAATAGCCCGCCTGGTAGCCTTCATTCCAAATGTGCAGAAAATAACTGGACCTGTAGCGCGGTGGCACGTAGCTCACCGACAAATGCGTCCTCTTGAGCGCCTCTTGCTCAAAAGTGTCTGGATCCTGAAACGGCGCGCTCGCCGGCAGCATATGCCACTGCATATCGAGTTCCGACGCCGCCAGAATCTCGGTGAAGTCATAGCCCTGGTTGAAGGTCTTCGCATTCACGATTTTTGCCGCCAGCTCGGCGGGCATCGGCTCGCCAGTCTTGTAATGCCTCGCGTAATGCGCAAACACCGCGGGATAGCTGGCCCAATGTTCGTTGAACTGCGATGGAAACTCGACAAAATCGCGCGGCACCGCCGTGCCCGACAGGCTCGGATATTCGGTGTTGGCAAACATGGCGTGCAGCGCGTGGCCAAATTCGTGGAACAT
The DNA here is from genome assembly GCA_964486495.1 of uncultured Occallatibacter sp. Lineage (GTDB taxonomy): Bacteria > Acidobacteriota > Terriglobia > Terriglobales > Acidobacteriaceae > Telmatobacter. The sequence goes on along the minus strand of CAZANC010000018.1, from coordinate 19,626 downwards.
CGTCGTCACATCGTCGAAGCTGAGCAGCGCCGGCTGCCCCGCAGCGGGCTTTTCGAAATTAGCCACGTTGTACACCACGGGCAGCGTCTTGAGCAGTTTCGATTGGCCGACAAGCGAGTCTTCCCACGCTCCGCCATTCTTGTTGTCGCGCTTGAAGTAGTCGCAGTACCACAGCGCCAGCGCCGTGCCATCGGCGTCGTATACCTCAAACACACGCACGTCGGGTTGCCACACAGGCAAGTCCTTGCGCTCCTTGAATGTCAAACCGTAAAGCTCGTGCGCCGCATAAAACACGCCGTCTTTGAGAACCGTGTTCAGCTCGAAGTAGGGCTTCACCTGTGCTTGGTCATAATCGTATTTGGCTTTGCGCACTTGCTCGGCATAGAACTCCCAGTCCGCGGGATCCACAGTCGACCCGTCGCTATGAAAATCATTCAGCGCCTGAATCTCTTTGGCCTCACTCGCCGCCTTTGCCGTGGTGGCAGGAACCAGCGCATCCAGAAAATGAATTGCTGCTTCCGGCGTCTTGGCCATCTGGTCGGTCAAATTCCATGCGGCGTAATTCGGGTAGCCGAGCAGTGCGGCTTTCTCCGCCCGCAGTTGCGCCAGGCGCGCAAGCGTCGCGCGCGTGTCGTTCGCATCTCCACGCTCCGCCCGGTTCCATGAGTGCTCGAAGATCTCGTGGCGCGTAGCGCGATCGCTCAGCAGGCCCAGATTGGGTTGCTGCGTCGTGTTCTCGAGCGGCAGCAGCCAGCCCTGCTGTTTGTGCGCCTTCGCTTCCTCCGCTGCCGCGGCCATTTGACCTGCAGTCAGCCCGGCCAGGGTCGAAGGGTCCGTCGTCGAGTATGCACCCGCCGTGGTGGCGTCCAGCAACTTGGTCATGAACGTGTTCTCGAGCGTCGACTCCTCTTCGTCGAGCTTCTTGAGTTTCTCTTTGTCGGAATCCGACAGATTCGCCCCGGCCTTCACAAATTGCTGGTACTGGTACTCCACCAGCCGCAGCGATTCGGCATCGAGCCCGAGCGACGCACGCTGGTCATAGATCGCCTTGATGCGCGCAAAAAGCTTCGGATTCAGGTTAATCGCGTCCTGGCGCGCAGCAGTGCGCGGCGCCTCATAGTCCTGCACCTTTTCCAGTTCCGGATCGGTATTTGCTTGCGAAACCAGGTTGAAAGCGTTCCACGCGCGGTTGTACAACTGGCCCGTGCGCTCCAGCGCCACCAGCGTGTTCTCGAATGTCGGCGGCGCGGGGTCATTCGCGATCGCTTCAACCTCCACGAGCTGCTGCGCCATGCCAGCGTCAATCGCCGGCTGGTAATCGCTGTCCTTGATCTTGTCGAACGACGTTGCCTCAAAGGGCAGCGCACTGGGCGCATAAAACGGATTGCTCGGCCCGAATTTGCCGGCCGGATTTGGCGTCTGCGCGCTGCAGATTCCCGTCGCGGCGATCAAAAGAAAAAGGCCGATTCCTGGTCCCAGAACTCTCTTGAATCTCTTGTCAATAGGTGGATGCATCATGACAGAATGTGCCTCTCAAATGGTCAAATTAGCCACCGTCGATTGTATGCGAATTAAACGTTTGCTGCCTAACAGCCGCACCATCCTGCACGAACCCCTAAAATGGAAACACATACCGTCCGACGCATGGATCAGAGAATCTCTGGCCTGCATCAAAGGTTGTTTTCCCGGAGAATCGATAAGGAATGCCACCCACCGCAACCACCCCTGAAGCCCGCACGCAAGCAGAGAACCTGGACCAGCTCGCCTCCGTTGCAATCAACGTCGGCCTCGGCCTCAAGCCCTCGCAAGAGCTCGTGATGACCGCGTCCGTCGACACGCTGCCCTTGGCGCGCCGCATCACCGAGCAGGCTTATCGCGCCGGCGCATCGCTCGTCACCACGCTCCTCACCGACGATGAGTCCACGCTACTGCGCTATCACTTCGCTCCCGACGCAAGCTTCGACCGCGCCGCCAACTGGCTCTACGACGGCATGGCCGAGGCCTTCAAAAGCGGCGCTGCGCGTCTCGCCGTCGCCGGAGCCAACCCGAACCTGCTCTCCAACGAGGATCCCGATAAAGTCGGCCGCGCCAATCGCGCCCTCTCGCAAGCCTATCGCCCGGCCCTCGAGCTCATCACGCGTCACCAGATCAACTGGACAATCGTTGCCGCCGCCACTCCTGCGTGGGCCGCGGCCATGTTCCCCAACGACGCGCCCGATGAAGCCCTGGCCAAACTCTGGGCGGCGATCTTTTCCACTTCACGCATCAACACGCCCGATCCCGTCAGCGCCTGGAAGACTCACGACGCAGAGCTGCACAAACGCGCCGCGATCCTCAACGAAAAGCGCTATTCGGCTCTGCAATATCGCGGTCCCGGCGTGGATTTCCGCCTTGGCCTCGCAGACGATCACGAGTGGCTCGGCGGCGGCACCACCGCGGGCAACGGCAACTACTGCATCCCTAACATGCCCACGGAAGAAGTCTTCACCACGCCGCACAAGGACCGCGCCGACGGCACCGTCACCGCATCCAAACCTTTGTCGCATCAGGGAACAATGATCGAAGGCATCCAGGTCCGCTTCGAGCACGGCCGCATTGTCGAGGCTCGCGCCACGCGGGGCCAGGAGGTGCTCCAGAAGCTCATTGACACCGACGACGGCGCGCGCCGCCTGGGCGAGGTTGCGCTCGTCCCCCACTCATCTCCCATCGCGCAAAGCGGCCTCGTCTTCTTCCACACGCTCTTCGACGAGAATGCCGCCTCGCACATCGCGCTCGGCCAATCCTATTCGTCTTGCCTGCGCAACGGAGATAAGCTTTCGCCCGAGGAACTCGCCGCCAAAGGCGCGAACACGAGCCTCATTCACGTTGACTGGATGATCGGCTCGGCTCAGCTCGACATTGACGGCATCACCGCAACTGGCGCTACCGAACCACTCATGCGCAAGGGAGAGTGGGCCCAATAGAGCCCACGCACTCATGGAACCGGTCACCCACTTTCTCACCGGCGCTTGTTTGGGCCGCGCCGGATTCAATCGCAAAACGGCCTACGCTACGCTTGTCGCAGTGTTGGCCGCCGAGGCTGCCGACCTCGACATCCTTTGGGGACTCGGCGGCCCAGTCGACGAGCTCAAGCACCATCGCGGCATCACGCACACCTTCTGGGCCGTGCCTGTGGTGGCTGGCGCAGCGGTGGGCGCGGTCTGGCTCTTCGACCGCTTGCGCCGAGCGCGAATTCAGCGTGCTGCTTCATCTGGAAACGCGCAGCCTTCGCACACGCAATCCGAGTCTGGCTCCCTTGCTCCCTCGCTCCCTGCCGGGGCCGCGAAGCGGGGGGACGGGCGATTTGCGCCCGCTGAGGTGGCTCGCTCCCAGCCTCTGCATTGGGGCTGGCTCTATCTAACCGCGTGCGTCGCCGCGCTCAGCCATCTCCTCCTCGATTGGACCAACAACTACGGCGTGCGGCCGTTCTTCCCATTGAATGCTCACTGGTTTGCCGGCAGCTTTATGTTCATTGCCGAGCCGATTTTGTGGGGGCTGTTCTTTCTGGCTTTCGCGATTCCGTGGGTGCTGGGCCTCGCCGATCGCGAAATCGGCGCGCGCCGCAAGCCGTTTCGAGGGCAGGGCTGGGCAATTTTCGCTCTTATCGGAATGTTGGCTCTGGGCTGCCTGCGCTGGGCCGAGCATGCGCATGCTTTAACAATGATCGACAACACGAACGTCGCCTCAGAGCCTGTAACACGGACGGCTGCCGAACCCTATCCGGTGAATCCGTTCCACTGGCACGCGATCCTCGAGACGCCCGATTTTTATCAAACCGCCGAGATCGACACCTGGCCCGGAACATCGTCCGGCTCGATTGACAGTGACCCGCACGCCGATGTGCTGTACAAGCCGGTCGACACGCCTGCGGTGGAAGCCGCCAAACGCACGCCGCTCGGCCAGGTGTATCTCGACTGGGGAACGTGGGCCGTAGTGCGCGACGTCGGCCCCGAACCGATTCCAGGCCCTGTGCCGGGCCTCGACCCTCCGCAATTGCTTCCGAATCGCACCTGGACGACCGTCGAGTTCACCGATCTCCGCTTCGACTACGCCTTCCTCGGAACCCGCAGCGCCTCAGCGCGCTCGCCGCTCGCCGGCTGGGTCTACGTTGTCGATGGCCGCGACGACGCGGGCGAGGTTATGAATGGCCGCGAACAACGGTAGAAGATGCAGCGCCAGTCTCCGGACCGGTGTCGCGCTGCGGGGAGCAAGCTCGAATGTCCCGCCGGCCCGTTGCATTTTGTACCGCCGGCCCCTGGCCGGCTGTCGTGCGGGCGTCCCCGCCCGCACAAATCTGCATCGCCAAATCAGCGAACATAGGCGACCAAGTTTGTCCCCACGCAAACTTTTCTTCGCCTCGTGGAACCGTTTGGGTTGACCGCGCGGCCCGTGGACCGCAGAATAGATGCAGTCCCTTCATTTGCGGGACTGCCGTTTTCGCGCCGGAGTTCCCGGCGCCATTCCAACGAGGTGGTCATGGTTGCTTACCTGCTGCTGCTGGTTGCTGTCTTGTCCCGCGTGCTGCCCCATGCGGGCTGGTGGAACTTCACCGCTGTCACTGGCGGCCTCCTCTACTTCGGCGCGCGCCGTCCCTGGCGCGAAATGCTTGTTCCTCTCGCCGTTCTCATGGCCACGGATGGCTTCCTCACCATTGCCGTCTATCATTACAGCTTTCGCTGGCAGAGCTACGTAATCACCTGGGTGTGGTACCTGGCGGCAATGGCGTTGGGATCGATTCTGTTGCGCAAGCAAACGACCTTCGCGCGTGGTGCCGCAGGCGCGCTCCTGGGACCGACCGGGTTCTTCCTCGTCTCGAATTACGGCGTCTGGGCAAGTGGTTTCAATGGCTATCCACCCACCCTCGCCGGGCTGGGAGCCTGCTACATGGCCGGAATTCCCTTCTATCGCAACGATCTTGTTTCAACAGCAATCGTTCTTGGCGTAGCGCTCGGCGTGCCCGTCCTGGTGCGGCGGATGAACATGGGCCGCGCGCAACAGGCGCTGGCGGGCAAATAACAGGAGTGGTGCGAGCAGTACGCTCGCGAAAGGAGGACGAATGGCATCCGCAACACAACCCGCGCACGTGCCCCTCGACGTCTATCTGAAATCCTCCTTTGAGCCCGATGCAGAATACGTCGATGGCGTAATTGAGGAAAGACCTATGGGCGAATGGAGCGATGCGGATTGGCAAGCGGCGATTTTGGAGTTTTTCCGGCGCCAACGCATCGAATGGAAGATCAGAGCAGCTGCTGAGTTAAGAGTTCAAGTATCGAAGAACCGGTACCGCGTTCCCGACGTGACCGTCCTCGACCGCAATCTCCCCATCGAGCAAATCATTACGCACCCGCCCATTGCGGTCTTCGAGATTCTCTCGCCCGAGGACTTGCTTAACCGCATGATGACCAAATTGGCCGACTACGAACACATGGGCATCAAGACAATCCTGGTTCTCGATCCCAATGGCCGCCACTTCCGCTATGTTTCTGGCCGCCTGGAGCCGCTTCCCCCGGAGCCATTCGACCTTCCGGGCAGCGCGTGCCGCTTCGATCTTTCGGCAATCGAAAAGCTGCTGGATTAAAGCGCTCCTCCCGACCCTCGGTCCAGCCTCGCATTCGCTGCGCCACCCCTGATTCCAAAGCACTTAAGTAACTACCAGCTCAATTCGTTGGATTGACAGCCCGGTCAGCGGTCGCCGACCGTTGTAAAGGTGCGCGCTTCCCTCGCGCGTCGGAGGTCGATCATGCAGTTGCGATTCCCTGTCCGCAGCAGCCATACGCTCACGGTCTTCTTGTGCGTGCTGGCCATCATTCCGCTCTCGGCTCAGCAACAGAACGGCAGCCAGCAGAACAGTGGAACCAAGCCTGCATCCGGCAGTGAAAAGGCCGAAGTCCGCACCGAAAAGTTTAAAGTCAAGCAGGAATTCGGACCGCAGACCGTTGCGCGCCGCGGCGACACGACAACCACGGTAACGCTGCCAAGCCAAGGCAATGGCAATAAGAATCAAGGCGCATCCGGTGCAACCTCAAGGCAGGAGTTCGGACCAGCCGTGCACGGCCCGCGCCAGCAGACCACGAGCACTGACGGTTCTAGCCAGCCGGGCTTCAATCCGCTTGCAACAGCCGGCACGCAAAAGGCTGCCAGCCGGGGCGGAAACCAACAGAAGGCCACGAATCCAAAGTCAAAATCGTCGCGATAGCCGTCCAGATACGACCATTCTGGCGCTTCGCCGCGATACAGTGCGAAGCGCTTTCACCCTTCCAGCAGTTTCCCGCTGCGCTTCTTCCGTATCCACCACCACGCAAACCCGGCCACCGCCAGCACGCCCACGGCGGTCACCACGGGCACTGCATGGCGCGCCACCAGGTCTACCGCGCCCGGGCCCAGCTTGAGCACCAGCAGCGACAGCGCCAGCCAGCGCAACATTCGTCCCACAAACACAGCCAGCAGAAAAACCGGAATGCGCATCTCGAAGACGCCCGACGCGAAGATGAACATCTTCCACGGAGCCGGCGGAGGCATCATCGAAGGAATCATCACCGCTAGGAACTCCTGCCGCTGGAAGCGGTCGCGCATTTTCTCGAACTTTGCCCGGTTTATCCGCTTGAGAAGAAACAGCTCGCCCCCGGCGCGGCCCAGCCCGTAGGGCAATAACCCTCCGAGCGCCGATCCCGCCGCCGCCATCAGGCAATAAACCCAGAAGTGGCGTTTGTCGTTCCACACATAGAGCGCCAGAATTGCGTCCATGGGAACTGGAATGCTCGAGGAGTCCAGCACGGCAATCGCGCCGACTCCCAGGATCCCCCATTTCATCAGCGCCGGCAGAAGCACCAGCTTCCATTCCGCCGCCACATGCGCAAAAAACTGCTTCAAACGCTATCCCCTTCCAGCCTATCCCGCGTCAATTCAATAGGAACCATTGTACGAGGCATGGTACTTAGCAAGTTTTAAACGAGAATGAGAGAATAGACAGGAAGGACTCAAAAAAGAGCCAAGGATGCGTGCGCGTGCCTGAAAAACGCATCTTCAGACGCTCCCAAACCGAGAATGCCCACGAGCCAGCCGCCAATCGAAGAGACCGAGCCCAAAGGGGCAGCCAAGCCGGCCCCGGACACGAAAAGCTCCGCCCCTGAGAGCTCAGTCCGAGACATTCCGGTCCCAGGAGGATTCCTTGGTCTGCCCTTGAACCCTAAGGGTCCGCTGGAGACCCGGCCGTCCGGCTCCTCCGCTCTCCGCGGCTCGCGATGGGTCGACTACGATACCCACGAATTGCTGGAGATGATCGGCGAGCTCGAAGACGAGCGGCGCTGGTCCCGCTTGCGCGAGGGCTTCTGGCTCGCTCTTCTCTTTCACATTTTGCTCTTCTCGGCGATTACCTGGATTCCCACTTACATCTTCAAAGTGCCCAAGGTCGTTGACCCCTTCGACGCGATCAATCAGCGCAAGGATCTCACCTACCTCGACGTGCCGCCCGACGCGCTCCGCGAATCTCATCCCAGGGTTGCGCCCAAGCCTCTGCCCAATCGGCCGCTCATCGACAAGAAAACTCTCGACGAGCTGAATCAACAGGCGCCGCCCACGCCGCCTCCTCCCGTTCAGCAGGCGCCGGACCAGCCCAAGCCGCAGCCCTCGCAGCCGGTTCCGCCCAATTCCCAGTCGCAGGTTGAAGCGCCGCGTCCCGCAGCCGTTCCGGCCAAGCCCAACTTCGCCATGGGCCCTGGCAATCCTGCCGATCAGCTCAAGCAGGACATGCAGAACGCCATGCACGGCGGTCAGCGGAGTTACGGCGATGTGCCGTCGGGCGGACCCTCGATGCACCCCGGCGCGGGCAATGGCGTCCAGGTTCTTTCTGACACGCAGGGCGTAGACTTCAGCGATTGGCTTGCGCGCTGGCACTACATCACGCAAATGACCTGGGACCCGCTCATCCCTGACGAGGTCAACCCGCCCATCCTCAAATCCGGCGTTGTGGTCATCCGCTTCAAGGTTCTGCCCAACGGCCAGGTCACCGATATGCAACTCGACGGCCGCTCCGGCGACACCGGCCTCGACCGCGCCGCCTGGGGCGCAATCAGCGGTTCCAGCTATCCCAATCTGCCCCGGGACTTCCACGGCCCCTACCTCGAGCTCCGCGCGTATTTCCTCTACAACACCGAGCCGCGATAGCCGCGCATTTCGCGTTCTGTTCTGAATTCTTTTGTCGGCACACCCCCGAACTTGCATAAATGTAATCTATGGATTACACTTATAAAGAATCGAATTGGTAGAGCCCTGTGCAAGTTCGTCGCACTGAAGAATTCGCTGCATGGTTGGGCGGCCTGAGAGACAAGCAGGGTCGCGCAAAGATTTTTGAACGAATTTATCGGCTGGAGGAAGGAAACCCCGGCAAGACAAGGAGCGTCGGCTCTGGCGTCGTCGAGATGAAGATCGATTTTGGCCCCGGATACCGGGTCTATTACATCCAGCGCGGACAATTGCTGATCCTTTTGCTTTGTGGCGGCGACAAAGGCACGCAATCGAACGACATCGAGCGGGCGAAGGCCCTCGCGGCCCATTGGGCCGAAACAGAAGGATGAGATTTAGCGCCACTATGTAGTTAAGAGAGGGTTCGCCCTCAAACACTCGAAAGAGGTGAATAAGTCATGCAACGCACTCCCCGGCAAAAAATCCAACAGGCGGTCAAAACCAAACCATACGATGTAGCCGAATTCCTGACCGATCCCGAAACCATCGCCGCTTATCTCACAGAGGCGCTCGAGAGCGACGATCCGCGTTACATTGCCAAGGCGCTTGGCGCCGTTGCGCGGGCGCGCGGCGGAATGGCCCAGCTTGCGCGCGAGACTGGCGTCACGCGCGAATCTCTTTACCGAGCGCTCAGCGAAACCGGCAACCCGGAGTTGGGCACAACGCTCAAGGTCATGCGCGCACTCGGCGTCCGTCTCACTGCCTCGCTCATCGCTTAACCCAATTTGGAAATTCGCAGTTTTTAGCTGCCCCCCAGCCAAGAACAAGCTTTTCATTTCACTCAGATCTGCGCTAGAATTTCCTTGTACCCATGCGCCGCCGTCCCAACATTGCCGGCTCGCCCCTCCTTAGGCGCTTTCGCCACGGCCGCCCCGACCGTGGACGTTGATGCCGCACACTGAGTAATCTGTTTTCGACGAGTTTGTTGCCGCGCCCGGTTCTCCGGTGCCGGCGACCTGGCTCCGCCAGCTCCGCTAACTCCGCTCGTTTTCAAGCTCCGCTAGCTCTGCCAACACCGCTAGCTCCGCTGAGAGGATCTTCCGATGAACAGCTTCAATAGCCGCGCCGTGCTCACCTCCGGCAGCCGCTTCTACACCATCTATCGCCTCCCTGCCCTCAGCGCCCGCGGCTCAAATGGCGCTCGCGGTTTCGATCTCACGCGCCTCCCCTACAGCCTTAAAATCCTGCTCGAAAATCTCCTGCGCCGCGAAGATGGCCTCAACGTCACCGCCGCCGACATTGAATTCCTCGCCAACTGGGACGCGAAGGCCGAGCCCAGCCGCGAAATTGCCTACATGCCGGCCCGCGTCCTCATGCAAGATTTCACCGGCGTTCCCGCCGTCGTCGATCTCGCCGCCATGCGCGACGCAATCAAGACCCTCGGCGGCGATCCCGAGCGCGTCAACCCACTCGCGCCCGCTGAGCTCGTCATCGATCACTCCGTTCAGGTGGACGAATACGGCACGCCCGCGGCTTACGAGGCCAACTCCCTCCTCGAATTCCAGCGCAACCGCGAACGCTACGCATTCCTCAAGTGGGGCCAGTCCGCATTTCGCAACTTCTCCGCCGTCCCGCCCGGCATGGGCATCTGCCACCAGGTCAATCTCGAATACCTCGCTCGCGTCGTCTTCACCACGGAGATCGACGGCCAACTTCATGCCTATCCCGACACGCTCGTCGGCACCGATTCGCATACCACCATGATCAATGGCCTCGGCGTTCTCGGCTGGGGCGTGGGCGGAATCGAGGCCGAAGCCGCAATGCTCGGCCAGCCCGTCTCGATGCTCATTCCGCAGGTCGTCGGCTACAAACTCACCGGCAAGTTGCGCGAAGGCGCTACGGCCACCGATCTCGTTCTCACCGTCACGCAGGCGCTGCGCAAACTCGGCGTCGTCGGCAAATTTGTCGAGTTCTACGGCCCCGGAATCACGGAGCTCCCGCTCGCCGATCGCGCCACCATCGGCAACATGGCGCCCGAGTACGGCGCTACCTGCGGCATCTTCCCCGTCGACGCCGAAACCCTCCGCTACCTGCGCCTCACCGGCCGCAGCGAAGACCTAATCAATCTGGTCGAGGCCTATTACAAGGAGCAAGGCCTCTTCCATACCGCAGGTGCGCCCGAAGCCGAATACTCGCAAACCCTCGAGCTCAACCTCGGTGACGTCGAGCCCAGCGTTGCCGGGCCTCGCCGCCCACAAGACCGCGTGCTCCTCAAAGATGCAGCCGCGAGCTTCGCCGAGCAACTGCCATCGCTCCTCGCGCCCACGGCCAAGCCCCTCGGCTCACGCACCGCAGCCGCGTGGCAACGAGACACGGTTACCGACACAGCCGTCGCCGCCGAAGACAACGAAGGCCCAGATACTTCGTCTGCCACGTCTTCTGCCACTTCCTCCGCTGCGCCCGTCGCCGCTCGCGTCACTACGACTGTTGTCCAAAACACAGTCAAAGCCCGATTCAACATCGATCCCGACAAGTATCTCGATCACGGCTCGGTTGTTATCGCCGCCATCACCAGTTGCACCAACACGTCGAATCCATCCGTGATGATCGCCGCCGGACTTCTCGCTAAGAAGGCCGTCGAAAAAGGCCTCACCGTTCCGCCATGGGTCAAGACCTCGCTAGCTCCCGGCTCGCGCGTCGTCACCGACTATTACGAAAAAGCCGGCCTCCTTCCGTATCTCGATAAGTTGCGCTTCAATGTCGTTGGTTACGGCTGCACCACCTGCATCGGCAACAGCGGCCCGCTGCCCGCCGATGTTTCGAAATCCATCGACGAGCACGGCCTCGTCGCCGTCAGCGTGCTCTCGGGCAACCGCAACTTCGAGGGCCGCGTCAACGTCGACGTCCGCGCAAATTATTTAATGTCCCCGCCGCTCGTCGTCGCCTACGCGCTCGCCGGCCGCATCGGCCACAACTTCGACGCCGATCCGCTCGGCGCCGACCAGAGCGGCAAGCCCGTCTACCTGCGCGATATCTGGCCCACGCAAGCCGAAGTCTCTGCCTCTATTGAACGCGCAGTTTCGAGCCAAGGCTTTCGCAAAGAGTACGCCACCGTCACCGATGGCGACGCCAGTTGGCAGGGTCTCAGCTTCCCCACTGGCGACGTCTACCAGTGGGAGCCGGACTCAACTTACATTCGCAAGGCTCCGTACTTTGACGGCATGACGATGACTCCCGCGCCCGTCACCGACATTTCCGGCGCGCGTGTCCTCGCCGTTCTCGGCGACTCGGTCACCACCGATCACATCTCACCCGCCGGCTCCATTAAAGCCAACGGCCCCGCCGGTCAATATCTATCTGTCCATGGCGTGCGTCCCGCTGATTTCAACTCCTACGGCTCGCGCCGCGGCAATCATGAAGTTATGGTGCGCGGCACCTTCGCCAACGTCCGCCTGCGCAACAAGCTCGCCCCCGGCACCGAGGGCGGCGTCACGCGCTTACTTCCTGAGGGCGAGCAGATGTCCATCTTCGACGCCAGCGTGAAGTACGCCGAGCGTGGCACGCCGCTCATCATCCTCGCAGGAAAAGAATATGGCTCTGGCTCCTCGCGCGACTGGGCCGCCAAGGGTCCAAAGTTGCTCGGCGTTCGCGCCGTCATTGCCGAGAGCTTCGAGCGAATTCACCGCTCCAACCTTGTCGGCATGGGCATCCTCCCGCTGCAATTCGCGCCAGGCGAAAACGCCGAGTCCCTCGGCCTCACCGGCGAAGAAGTCTACGACTTACCCGGCCTCACCACGCTCCTCAAGAATCGCTTCGCCAACGGCCGCACCCTCGTCGTCACTGCGACCTCGTCCAAAGGCCCGAAAAAAATCAACACCACCGTCCGCATCGACACGCCGCAGGAGATCGAGTACTACGAGCACGGCGGCATCCTGCAGTACGTCCTGCGCCAGCTCGCCGCAACGTGACGCTACCCAATCCAGAAGCTGTGTGCCCCATGTCCCGACTGCGGGACATGGGATCCCACGATCATCGCCCTTCGCGCTGTCAAAATTGCGGGACCAATTTAATTCGAAGTCGGCGGCGTCATCTTCCCAGCGAGCGCCTGGAATGCAGCCCAGTTCGCCTCGACGAATGCCGCATTTGCCGGGGTGATTGAGTTCGGCGGGTACGCCTTGATCATGCCCTGCATCTTCATCCCCACAAACCCAACGTCGTTGATGATCGCGCCGGTGATCAAAATAAACTCTCGCGTCTGCAATCCATTGGCATGAATGATCGTGGCAATCTGCGGATATTTTGAGTCGATGTCCTGTGCCTGCTGCGTGATCGTCTCTTTGCCCGTCGTGTTGCCTGAATTATCGAGCGCCGCACTCAGGCTGGGGTTGGCCGCGACCAGTTGGTTGATGCCCTGCATGGCCGTGGCTGTTTCTTGTGCCTTCGCCAGCGTCAGCACGTAGTTGCGCACCTCGCTCACATCGGGATTGTTGCCCCCTGCGCCCGAGCCTTGTGCGCTCATCGTGGCCGTGGCCAGCGCTACCATTGCAACACCAGTGAGGTACGATAGTGCTTTGCGAGATCTCATTGGTTCCCTCCAGGTTTTCTTGATTGATTTTCCTTGCTTGCTTTGCGGTTCCTCGTCCCGATTCCGGATTCTCGGAGTCGGGGACCCGTCCTTACGCGCCCGGTCACGAGAGAATATACCCCCGAGTGCCTGCCTCACCACCGAATTCGCTCTCGAACTTCGGCTCTCAACCGATCCGCGGCATCGGAAGTTCCGGTGACGGTTCTCCGCGATCAAGCGCCCACAACCACTCGCGCACGCTCTCGCGAACGGCCTCAACTTCAATCCCTCCGTAAGCCGAAGGAAACGAATCGAGCCGGCGCAACGATGCGCGCAGCAGCGATGCGGCGCCTTTAAGATTCTTCCTCTGTAAATGGTGAAACGCTGCCGTAATCTGAATCAGCGCCTGCAGGAAAGTCTTCTCCGGCTCCTCGCACTTCAGCCAGACACCCTCCCAATGCTCATGCGCGAGAAAGAATTCGCCGTCCCTGTAGCATCGCAGCCCTTCCGCCAGTCCGCCGCAACTCCAGTCAAGGGCCAATATTTCCTCATTGTGGCAATCGCAGGATGGGGATTTGGTAGTTAGGAATCAATCAACCCAACAGAGCTCCACGCCCCCAGGCTGACAGCTTGCAACTACTCGTCTTCCAGCACTTCGTCCAGCAGCATGCGCAGGCTGTTGGCGCGGGCGTGGCCCAGTTGCAAATCAGCTGAGGTAGCCTGCGAGACCTCATCGGCGAGATTCAGCGCGGCCAGCACGGCGACGCGCAACGAATCGGCCGTCCGTCCGTGCGCGGCCACGGCGCGCATCTTGGCGTCCACAATCGCCGCCAGCTCGCGAATGTGCTCCGGGTCCTGCCCCGAAAGATGGTAGAGCTGGTCGTAGATCTCCACCGTCACGTATTCGACCGGATTGTTCCGTTTCTGCTCGGCCATCATTGCCTCACAGCTCCAGCGTGTCGAGCTGCGCAAGCAGCCGTTCTACGCGTTGTCTTACCTGGTCGCGCTCGGCGCGCAGTGCGCTCAACTCGCTTTTGAGCTGCTCCACCACCGGCAACTGCGCCTTTGCTCGCTCTTCGGCCTGTGCCGCGCGAGCTTCTAGCTCCGCTTGCCGCGCCTCGGCCTGCGCCGCGCGAGCCTCGGATTCAGTTGCGTGAGTTTCCAATTCCGCCACGCGCGCTTCGGCCGCCGCCCGCGCCTGCCGTTCCCGCTTCACCATTTCAACTGCGCGCCGTACCCGTTCCTCGAGCGCCGAAAAATCGTCCATACTCACGGCCAGCGCGACCGGTTCTTCGCGCGCCTGCTGCTCTTCGTTCTGCGTCTCCACTGCCGCCTCCGAATCCGACATCGATCCCCCCAAACAAACTCCAGTTGCGTTCGAGTATAGCGCCGCCCGGCGCCGATCCTTCTCTCAAATCCGCTGTCGAGCGCTCAAACCCGCAGCCGCGCTCCCGCCTTGCCAACCGCTTCCACCACGCGCGCCTGAAAACTCTTGAGCTCCTCCTCGCGCAGTGTCCGATCCTGTGCCTGGAACGTCGCGCCCAGCAGCAGCGCATACTCGCCCTTGGCGTACCGCGCATCGCGAAATACCTCGCGCACCCGCCACTCCACAAGCTCCGGAATGTGCAGCTCAGCTATCGCGTGGTCGATTGTCTCCCACTCGACGCTCTCGTCCAAAACCAGGGAAAAATCGCGACGGACCGGTTGATAGCGCGAAATCTCCCGCGCCGCGGGCCTGCGCAGCGGCAAGTTGTAGAGCCGGTCGAGATAGATCTCGCCGATCAGAACCGCGTCCCCCTGCCTTCGTGTATCGATCTTCCGCGCCGCTGCCTCGTGCGGATGCAGTTGTCCGAACCATCCAACCGTCACCCCGTCTGCCACAGCGCGCGCCGCGCGATACGGATGCAGCCACTCCGGCGTGATTCCCGCCTCTGCCGGAAAGCGGTCGAAATACATCGCACGCATCTCGAACCTTCCGAGCACCTGCTCCACCAAGCCCTTTACGTCGTGGAACTCGAACGCCCTTCCCGCGTGCAGTGCGCTCTCCTCGGGCAAACTTCCCACTGCTCCGAACGCCAGCGCCGGCCGCTCTTCCACCTTGTCCGCCATTCCCTTGTCTGTCGCCCCGCCAAACACCGTGCCCAACTCGAACAATCGCACATCGCTCACATCGCGGTTCAGGTTGCCGGCAATCATCGCCAGCATTCCAGACACAAGCGACGGCCGCAGCACGCCCGCTTCTTCACTGAGTGGATTGCCCAACGCAACCACCTGCCCCGGTTGCGGCGCGGTCAGTGCGCCTTCCGCCGCCGAGCAGAACGAACTCCCAATCGCCTCGTGGAAACCGGCGGCCAGCAGCGCCCCTCGCACTGCCGCCTCCTTCTCCGCCCAGGGCAGCGCGCGCACGCCCTCGCCAAAGGCCGGCAGCGTATTGGCGAACCTGTTGTATCCGTAAACCCGAGCGACCTCCTCGATCAGGTCGATCTCGCGCTCCAGATCGAGCCGCCAGCTCGGCAGCCTGACCTGCCATGACTCTTCTCTGGGGGCCGGCCGCTCTGCTGAGGCTAAGCCGCACCCCAGCGATGTCAGCACACCTTCCACCGTCGCCGTCGTAATTCCCTCTTCATCTTCCGTCGCGCCCAGAATTCTCCACACCTCGCTCAGCTTGAGCTGGATAGGCTTGCGCCGCGCCGTTCGCTCTTCTTGAGCCGCCACGCGCGAATCCACCAGCTCGCCCTCAACCCATCCACCGTTCGCCAGCAGAATCGCGCTCACAAGTGCCGAAGCCATCGGCGCAGCATTGAAGTCCGCGCCACGCTCAAACCTGTGGCTGGCATCGGTGTGCAGCCCGTGCCGCCGCGCCGTTTGCCGCACCGCAACCGGATCGAACCACGCCGCCTCCACGAGCACATTCTTCGTCTCCGGCGTAATCATCGTGTCCCAGCCGCCCATGACCCCCGCGAGGCCCAGCGCCTTTTTGTGATCGGCCACCACCAGGTCGTCCGCGTCCAGCACGCGCTCGACGCCGTCCAGCGTCTTCAGCCGCTCGCCCTTGCGAGCCCGCCGCACCACGATTCCTCCCTCGATCTTGTCCAGATCGAATGCGTGCGTCGGTTGGCCCATCGCCAGCCAAGCAAAATTGGTCGCATCCACGGCGTTCAGGATCATCTTCTGCTCGAGCAGCGCGAAGTACGTCGCCACCTCCGCGCCCGCGAACCAATCGCGTGACTCGCCGATCTTAATCTCTCGCAGCACACGCGCCGTGAACCGCCCGCACGCACCCTCTGCCTCAATCCGGACAGAAAACGGCTTAGCGGCCGGCTTCGCAGCTGGCAGCACGAACTGTAGCGCCGCCAGCTTCAGTCCATAAATCGCCGCCGCCTCGCGCGCAATGCCGTAATGATTCATCGCATCCACGCGATTGGTGGTGATGTCCATCTCGTAAACCGAGCCCTTGCCCTCACCGAGCGGATAAATTCCCTCCACCGCGATCCCGCGCAGAGTCAGATCCTCGGCTAACTGCGCGTCATCGACTGCGAGTCCCGGCAAATACGCCCGGAGCCATTTGGTCAGAATCTTCATGCGAACTGCCCCAAAAACCGCATATCCCCCGCAAAAAAGCTGCCGATCTCGCTGATGCCATACTTCATCATCGCGATCCGCTCCACGCCCATGCCAAACGCGAATCCCGAAATCTGCCTCGCGTCGTAGGCGGGCTGTTTCTCCGCCGCGAACGCGAACACCGCGGGGTCCACCATGCCGCAGCCCAGCAGCTCAATCCACCCCGACTGTTTGCACTTGCGGCAGCCCTTGCCGCCGCAGAAGATGCAACTGATCTGCACGTCGGCGCTCGGCTCAGTAAACGGAAAGAACGACGGGAAGAACCGCGTCTTCACCGCCGACCCGAACAGCGCCTTCATCGCATAGTCGAGCGTGCCCTTCAGGTCGCTGAAGGTGATGTTCGCGTCCACGCACAGCCCCTCGACTTGATGAAAGATCGGCGAGTGCGTTGCGTCGGCCGCGTCGTTGCGGTGCACCTTGCCGGGAATCACGATGCGTACCGGAGGCGGCTGCTGTTCCATCGTCCGCATCTGCACCGGCGAAGTGTGCGTGCGCAGCAGCAAACGGTCGCGAAGCGGTTTGCGCTCCTGGCCCGCAACCACCAGCGTGTCCTGCGTGTCGCGCGCCGGGTGTCCCGGCGGAAAATTCATGCACTCGAAGTTGTAGTAGTCGGTCTCAACCTCAGGCCCCACGCCCACCGAATAGCCCAGCGCCGCAAACACGGACACAATCTCATTCATCGTGCGCGTAATCGGATGTTCAGCCCCAGTCAGCCGCCGCGTCCCCGGCACTGTAATGTCGATGGCCTCGGCCTTCAGCGCCGCCCATCTTCGAGAATCGCCCGGGCCGCCTGTCAGCGCCGCATCCAGCAGCCCCTCCACCACTTCCTTCAGCGCGTTGAAGCGCACCCCGAGCGCCTTCTTCGCGTCGGCAGGAGCTGATTTGAGCCACCTGCCCGAAACCTCGTTCAACCGTCCCTGCTTGCGCCCCAGCCATTCCAGGCGAAACGCTTCCGCAGCCGCCTCGCTGCCCAGCCCAGCTGCTGCCTCCCGCGCCTGTGTCTCAAGCGCAGCAAACGCCTTGTCCAGCGCAGTTTCGTCAAACGCTGTCAGATTCGGTATCGCTTCGTTCGTCATGTGTAAACAGCAGGATAAACCACTGCGTGGGGCAGCCGCGTGCGCATTCGCGCCCGCCCGAAGTTCGGGGGAATTGAAATCCTCCATACAGCGGATGCGCGTTCATGCGTGCCGGGACGCATCGGCCTTGCCAACCGCATTCGACGGCACCGCCAAACCGGAACTCAGCCCGCCCCCCCAAACGCACGACGGCCAGGCATCCTTTCGAACTCCGGGCCGCCTTTTCCGCCAGTCATATTTCAATCTCGGGTGCCCCCATCCTTTCGGCGCTTCTTGCCGAAAGGGTGGGATCGCGCAACTCTTCCTACGCTGCCTTGGTCTTCTCTGCCTTGGCCTTCGCCGGCTGCGCCGCCTTGGCCTGCTCCACCAGCTTGGTAAACCCCGCCGCGTCATGCACGGCAATGTCGGCCAGAATCTTGCGGTCCAGCTCCACGCCGGCCTTCTTCAGTCCGCTGATGAACTGCGAATAGTTCGTCCCGTTCAGCTTGCATGCTGCGGCAATGCGCACAATCCACAGCGAGCGGTACTGGCGCTTCTTAAGCCGCCGGCCCGTGTACGCAAACTTCAGGCCGCGCTCCACGGCCTCCTGGGCCGCCTGGTAGAGCTTCGATTTGGTTAGGAAATAGCCGCTGGCGCGCTTCAGAATCTTTTTGCGGCGGTCGTTCCGCTTCGTACTGCGTTTTACGCGGGGCATGTTTTCTCCTTTTTTGGATTCCGTTCGCTCCGCGCATCGCGGAGACGCTCAGAACCCTGCTCAAGCACATCGAGCTAAGAGCTAAAAGCTAATAGCTAGCGGCTGTTTTTCGCGGCTGGAGGCAGGAGTCCATCGCATCTGCGACGGCTGTCAACCTCTTCACTCGCTCTCGTCAAGCCTGATCTCTCGCCGCTCGCGAACGCTTCGCAAACAGCGGGGGCCAATACAACGGCCCATTTGCATTAGCACGCCCCTCAACCAAAAGGCTGCTCCATGCAATGGTCAGGCGTAGGGAATCATGCGCGCTACCTTCGCGTAGTCGCCGTCGGAAACAAGCAGGGTCCTGCCCAGCTTCCGCTTGGTCTTTGGATTCTTCGACGTCAGGATGTGCCGCGTCTTCGTCTGGCCCCGCTTGATCTTGCCGGTCCCAGTCTTGCTGAAGCGCTTGGCCGCGCCCGAATGGGTCTTCAACTTTGGCATTTTCTTCTCGGTTTTGCTCGATTTCGGCAAGCGGATCGCTCGCCGCGGGCCTCTTGAGACAGGGATTTCCCCGCTCCTTTAGGCCTTCATCAGTATACCGCAAGCCCAAATCCGACGCGTCCTAAACCCGCCAGCCCCGCCAACTTGCTGAACCGCTAACCCCGCTAGCGCCGCCAACTCGCTAGCTCCGCCAGCCCCGCCAACTCGCAAACTTGCTAACCCGCCAACTCGCTCCCTCGGTCCCTTGTTCCCTTGGTCCCTGCTCTTTCACTCCGCCGGATCTTCCGCCGTAAAATCCGAGCAGCAGGGTTTCTCTGTCGCATGGAAGTTCATCATCTCCACCCGGGTCCCATCCGGGTCGTAGAGATTGAACTGGTATTTGCCGTCGAGCCCGATCTTGGGCGCCTGGTCGTGCCGCCCGCTCAGCCGGTCCGCGCTCACCAGCACCTTGTACGCATCGGGAACCGAAACCTCGCCGATCGAGAAATGGTCCAGCACGCCCAGGGTCTGCTGCGTCATGTCTGCCGGAATCCCTTTGCCCGGCCCCGCCGCAAGCATGTACTCAATCCAGTCGTGGCCGTCGGGAACCTGCTGGCTCACCCACTCCACCGCGACCTTGCCGCCGCGGCCGCCCCACCAATACGGCCTGAACCCCAGCAGGTCGCGATAAAACTTATCCTCTGTCGCGCGATCGTGCACCAGCATGCCCACGTGGATGATGTGATGCCCGATGGCATTCGGCGCGTCCACCGCGGCGGCATTCGCCGGCAGCTGCAAAAACTGGATCGTGTTGCCCTCGGGATCGAGCACGTCGAACCAGCGGCTGCCGTCCTTCGCGCGCTCCACGTGCGCCGGCGTCGTCCATCCCTTGGCCGCCAGATATTTGCGCATCCCCTCGGCGTTCTCCGTGTTTAGGCCAATATGATCGAGCCGGTTCACGCCCGCGCCTGCAGGCAGCGGCAGCACTTCAA
>CAZANC010000017.1:0-23842 GCA_964486495.1 uncultured Occallatibacter sp. | reverse complement strand
ACCTTCTGCGTCCGCTGCACCTGGCGCACGCCTTCCACGCGTCGCAGGCCCAGCACCATGCGGTTCAGGTGGCGCACGTCCTCGGCTTCCACGACGAATTCGATGATCGCCTCGCCCTCTTCATCGCGGCTCAAATCCACGGCGCGAATGTCGGTGTTTTCGTCGGAGATGACGGCGGTCAGCTCCTTCAGCATGCCGGTGCGGTCTTCGCATTGGACGATGATCTTGACCGGGTAGCGTTGCGCCTGCCCCGCTCCTTCAGGTGCGCGCGACCACTCCACATTGATGCGCCGGTCGCTCTCGTAGAGCAGGTTCTGCACATTGGGGCAACTGCGCGCATGCACGGCCACGCCCTTGCCACGAGTTACGTAGCCCACAATCTCCTCGCCGCGAATGGGGTTGCAACATCGCGCGCGATAAACGAGCAAGTCGTTCTGGCCCTCCACCTGGAGCGAATCCGAACCGGTGAGGTGCAGCTTGCGCACCGCGTCCGTCATGCCCGCCTCGCCTGATTTGCCCGCCGCGGCCGGCGTGCCCGGCTCGGCCTCAGGCGGAGCGGCGAAGCCCGGCGCCAGCTTCCCCAATAATTGGTGCGCGGTGTTCTTGCCCTGGCCCAGCGTGGCCAGCAAATCGGCGGCCGTGGCCACGCCAAACTCCTGCGCAATGCGCCCCAGATCCTGATCGTCGATCTGCGACATCGGCACTTTGAATTTGCGCGCCTCGCGCTCCAGCAGCTTTCTGCCAATCTCCACGGCGCGCACTCGTTGATCCTCGTTCAACCAGTGCTTGATCTTGTTGCGCGCGCGGGGGCTCTTTACGAAAGTGAGCCAGTCGCGGCTCGGCTTATGGTCCTTCTGCGTGACGATCTCGACAATGTCGCCCGTGCGCAGCTTGGTTCGCAGCGGCACCATGCGGCCGTTGATCTTTGCCCCCACGCACGAATGGCCAACGTCGGTATGGATGGTGTAGGCAAAGTCCACGGGCGTCGCCCCGGCGGGAACCACCACCACCTTCCCTTTCGGCGTGAAGGTGTATACCTCGTCGGGATAGAGGTCCATCTTCAGGCTGGAGAGGAATTCGTTGGGATCCGTCATCTCCTTCTGCCACTCGACAAGCTGACGAATCCAGTTCAACCGCTCCTCGTCGCGGGCCGTCACCACACCGCCCGTCTTATACTTCCAGTGCGCCGCGATGCCTTCCTCGGCGATGCGGTGCATCTCTTCGGTGCGAATCTGCACTTCGAACTGGTGGCCGCTGGCGCTCATCACCGTCGTGTGCAGCGACTGGTAGCGATTAGCGCGCGGCATCGCGATGAAATCCTTGATGCGCCCCGGCACCGGCCGCCACAGTGTGTGAATCAGCCCGAAGACCGCGTAACACGAAGCCACATCCTCGGTGATCACGCGGATTGCCAGCAGGTCGTACACCTGGTCGAACGAAACTTTGGTGCGCTCGATTTTCTGGTGGATCGAGTAGAACCGCTTGATGCGCCACTCTACGCGCGCCTTGATGCCGTTCTCCCTGAGCTGCTCCGTCAGCGTGTCCTCTACGCCGCGCAGGAACTGCTCGCCATCCACGCGCCGCGCCTCAACCGCCGCGGCAACCTGTTCGTAGCTCACCGGGTCGGTGTAGCGGAAGGCCAGATCCTCCAGCTCGCCGCGCACCTTGCCCATGCCCAGCCGGTGTGCCAGCGGGGCGTAAATTTCCAGCGTTTCGCGCGCGATCGCCTCTTGCCGGTCCGGCTTCAGGTGCTCCAGGGTGCGCATGTTGTGCAGCCGGTCGGCCAACTTGATCAGCACCACGCGCACGTCCGACACCATGGCCAGCAGCATCTTGCGCACGTTCTCGGCCTGGCGGTCTTCGCGGTTTGCAAATTGGATCTTGTCGATCTTGGTTACGCCCTCGACGATGTGCGCCACCTGGTCGCCGAATTTGTCTCCAATCTCCTCGCTGGTAGCCTGCGTGTCTTCGACAGCGTCATGCAGAAGCGCCGCGGCCACGGCGGTCGCGTCCAGTTTCATTTCGACCAGCACCTCGGCCACTTCGAATGGGTGCACAATGTACGGTTCCCCCGAAGCGCGCGTTTGCCCCTTGTGATGGGAGACGCAGAACTCCCAGGCCTTTCGAATCAATGAGATGTCTTCATTTGGCCGGTTGGCCTGCGCTTGCCGCAGCAGCGCTTCGAAGCGCTCGCCAATGGAGCGTTCGCCCGTGGGGGGGCTGGACTGTGCGCCTTTGGCGGGAATAAGCGCTCCCTGAGCGGAAGTCGCGGGTGCGCTCGGATCACCTGCCGGAATGGTCTGCCTGGCAGTCGCCATGCTCCATTATAGGCCGCTTCAATTCGGCACGAATGAATCGGTTTAGCGAATGACTGCGAAGCCGTACCCGCCCAGTGCCCATCCCATAGAGCTAGTTCAATTTGGTCCGGCTCGCGTCCCGGTGGCACACAGGTAACCATTCGCGCCCTCAAATGTGTCGCGCGTCACATCCTGCTGTGCAAAAAGGGAGGAAATTAAATTCCCCCGGAGGTTATGAACCGAGGAAAACATGTTACGAAACCTCTTTTTCGCCGCTTTGGCTCTGGCCGTCGCTGCCGGCATCGGATATGCGAATCAATCGACCTCACGGAAGGTCGTCATTCCGGTGAGCAAGACTTCCGCCACCAACGGCAAGCAGATGTACGTAAACTATTGCGCCCCATGCCATGGAGTGGACGGCAGAGGACAAGGCCCTGTGGCCGCAGCTTTGAAGAAGCAACCCGCGGACCTCGCTCTCCTGAGCAAGAACAATGGAGGGAAGTTTCCCTCAACGCACGTCATGACGGTGCTGCAGTTCGGCACGGCCAATCCATCGCATGGCACAGCGGATATGCCGGTCTGGGGACCTGTTCTGAGCGGTATGGACACTACCAATACCGAGCCGAACGTGAAGGCTCTCAGGATCAGCAATCTGAGCCGTTACCTGCAATCGCTGCAGGCCAAATAGTTGCCGCCACGTTAGGCTCCCATTCTCAGGCTTGATACTGGAAATGGGAACTGATGGCGAAGCGAGACAATTCGAAGGCTGGTGCAAAGCCAAAGGTGCGCGGCACGAAGCGTCGAGTCTGGGCCGCAACGCAGAGCGAGCGCGGCTCTGTGCTCGGCGTGCGCCCGCCGCAGAGCAAGGCAGCGCCTTCACGATCCCGCCCCGATTCACAGGAAACCGCGGTCACGCAACGCCAATCCGTGCCGCAGCGGGATGCCGGAAATCAGGCTCGCCCCGTTCCGTTTGGCGCCACCGTTAGCCGCCGTGCCGCGGATCGTCTTCGCACCGGCCATTTGTGGGTGTACGCGTCCGATGTTGTCGCAGTCGCTCTTCCAAATCCAGATGAAACTCTGCTGCCCGTCGCCGACAATCGTGGTTTGCTTTTGGGTACGGCGCTCTACAGCCCTTCGTCGCAAATCGCGCTGCGACTCGTTTCGCGCGGCGCCCTTGACGAACCCGCGTGGCTCGAGCTGCTCGCGTCGCGCCTGCGCGCGGCCATCGCTCGCCGCAAGCCGCTGCTCGACGCCGCAAACAACGCCTGCCGCCTCTGCTTCAGCGAGGCCGACGAGCTGCCCGGCCTCATCGCCGACAAATACAATGACCTGATCATCCTTCAGTTCCTGACCAAAGGCTTGCTCACTGCGGGTGTGCGCGACACCTGCATTCGTGTGCTGCGCGAGGAGCTTTCGCCCGCGGCCATTCTCGAGCGCCCCGATCCGCGCGTTCGCGAGTTGGAGAGTCTGCCCGCGATCAGCCTCGATCCACTCTGGCTCGCTGACGCGAAAATGCCCGTGGCCGCGACTGAGTTCCGCTTGAACGGCCTCGTCTTTCATTACGACGCCAACGCAGGCCAGAAGACCGGCGCATTTCTCGACCAGCGCACCAACTACGCCGCCGCGCGCGACTGGGCGCAGCGGCTGTGCGTTTCAAGATCCGAGTCTGGCGGCCGCGCGCTCGATGTTTGCTGCTACCAGGGCGGATTCGCTCTTCATCTCGCCCAGGTCTGCCGCCAGGTGACGGGCATTGATGTCTCGCGCGCCTCGCTCGAAGTAGCGGAGCGCAACCTCCAGGCCAATCGCTCGCGAATCTCCGCGGAAGTCGACTGGATCGAAGCCGACGCCTTCGAGATTCTCCGCGACTGGTCGCAGGCAGGCGAAACATTCGACGCCATCGTTCTCGATCCGCCCGCCTTCGCGAAAACGAAGCGCGCCGTCGAAGGCGCGCTGCGCGGCTACAAGGAGCTGAACCTGCGCGCGCTGAAGATGCTCGGTCCCGGCGGCCTGCTTGTCACCTGCTCCTGCTCGCATCATGTGGCCTGGTCCGATCTCGAAGGCGCAGTCGCCGCTGCCGCAGCCGACGCATCGCGGCGCGTGCGCCTCTTCGAGCGACGCGGCGCAGCTCTCGACCATCCGGTCGTACTCAACCTGCCCGAGACCGAGTACCTCAAATGTCTGGTGCTTGAAGTGGAATGATCGAGCGCTGCCGGCAGGACGCCCGCCGAGGCCTATTGGCTCAAGAAAATTTGCGATGCTGAATGCCTGCGTGTGAGCAATCGCGCCAACCACCCAAACGAGAAACGCCTTTCCTTCGCGGGCGCAACAGGCTTTTCTTTGGACGCGGCAGCCTTTAGCTCAACGAGCACCGCTTTCACCTGCGCACGCAATGTCTCGGCCTCAAACGTGCAGGAGCGCATGTAAGCCGAAATTGTTACTCCGGCTTCCGTGGCCCGCCGATGCAGTCGCGCGCACTCCGCCTTGCTCAATCGAATCGTCACACTCGTGGATCGCAGATTGCGGTCATTCGTGCTTTGTCGCGCTTCAAAAGCCTCCGCGCTCGACTCCTCATTAACGCGCGTCGCCGGCAGAGTCATTGCCTCTTCGGCATTGCTCGCCTCTGCACGCCACGCCTGCGGCACTGGCCAGCCACTCGCATCCGCCGGTCTGGATCTGGCGTGGGCGCGCAACGCTCGCTCGTAGCTCAGCGTCACTACATCGTCACTCATATCGCCGCCACTCCACTCCGCCGCGTCATCCACCGCCTCGCGCGGAGGCGATGCAAGCGTAGCCAGAAGTCCAGCAAAGCTCTCCGAAGTGGGTCGTAGCTGACTCTGCGCCGGTTGCTGCATGCAACGGAGCATACTCCGTCGCGTGTCGGCAACTCTGAGAAACCCTTAACCGAAGACTTATTCCGTTCCCGAATCAGGAGAGCTTGGTCGCCATTTCCATTTCGGGATTTTCCTGCTGGTGCGGCTCGACCGCGCACTCCACCGGCACGGTTTTCGTTTCCGCCAGCTCCGGCAGAATGCGTCCGGGTAGCCGCAGCATCTCGCTGATGGAGTCCGCCGTCACTGGCCGGGAGAAGAGAAATCCCTGTCCGAAACGGCAGCCCAACTGCCGCAGCAGCGCATACTGTTCCTGCGTCTCGATTCCCTCCGCCACCACATCCATCCCCAGCACGCGCGCCAATTCCACTATCGTGCGCACAATCTGTAGCGGCTGCTCGTTTCCTCCCGTCATGCGCTCAACAAACGAGCGATCGATTTTGAGCACGTCGAAGGGCAGCGAGTGCAGGTGATGCAGCGAGCTGTAGCCGGTGCCGAAATCGTCTATCAGCAGCGAGACCCCGAGCCGCCGCAAGCTGCTCAGAACCGCCATGGCTGTGCCAATGTCCGAGACAAGGCTGGACTCGGTCATCTCCAGTCCAAGTTGCCGGCTCGAAACCCCCGACTGGCGCAGCAGCGCCTCCACGTGGTCGGCCAGCCCTTCGCGCGCGAATTGGCGAGCGGAAAGGTTCACGCAGACGCGTGGTGCTCCCTGATCGGGATCCTCCTGGCACCACTTCTGAATCTGGCTGCAGGCTTCTGAGAGTCCCCAGTCGCCGATGGGCAGGATCAGCCCGCTCTCCTCGGCCAGCGGAATGAAATCCATCGGCGGAATCAATCCCCGCTCCGGATGCTGCCAGCGGATCAGTGCCTCAAGTCCGACGATCCTGCGCGTTGAGAGCTCGACCTCTGGCTGGTAGAAAAGTACAAACTCCCGCTTATCCAGCGCCTGCCGCAGGTCCGATTTACACGGCCAGGTCCCGGCCGCCGGTTTGAGAGGGCGCGCATTCCGCTGGCGGTTTCTGCGCAAAGTCATTCGCATCCTGCGCAATTCCAGCTGACTGGCAACGATGTCGGCAAGGCTCTCAAGCATGCGCAACTCCACCACCGCCATTCCCCGCCGAGGCTGGCACCCAAAGACCGCCAGCACACCCAGAATCTTGCCGTCGCCCGAACGAATTGGAGCACCGGCAAATGAAGCGACCTCAAGCCGTCGAATCATGAGCTTGACGCCGGCAAAGTGTGGATGCCTCGACACGTCCGGCACCACGACCGGTCCATCTTCGGCCAGCACCATCTCAAAGACGCTCCGCTCGCGCGGAAGCTCGCGAACTGACTCACCCCAGTAGGATTTGATCCACACGCGGCTTTCGTCGGCGAATTCCAGCAACACGGTGTCGGCTTTGAAATACTCCGCGGTCAGGCGGGTGATCGCGTCAAAGTTTGGCTCCGGGTCCGAGTCCAGAATTCCCGTTGAAGCCAGCGCGGACAGCCGGGCGTCTTCTTCCTGCGAGTCGATCCTGCCGGTCTGCAATTCTGCTTGCGGCATTCCTGCTCCCGACCCCCCGTTGTGCCGTCGCCTGGATTTCTGCCGGCCCGCGGCATTCCTTTTCAATCTTCCTCATACCGCTTGCGACAATCCCAATCGATTCGCCCGCGGTTAACCTCTGAGGGCCGAACCGCTGCGGACGCGCCTCTGGCACGCATTCTGGTTCTGTACTCTACTTATCGGAGCAGCGCCCGGCGACATGAGGTTACGCGCGGCAATTCCCGCGTGTGACCGCTTGTTGTTTCCGCTCTTTGAAATGGTTACTTCTGTGAGGAGGGCTGTCCCGTTTCCGTCCACAAAAAGGTCAGTTGGTCGGTCGCATCCTGAATCTTCTGTTCCACGCCCACGCCCGCAGAGTGGCCGCCGGACACGCTGTAGTGCAGCAGCACCGGCCGCCCGCTGGATGAGTCCGCCTGCAACAGCGCCGTCATTTTACGCGCGTGCAGCGGATCCACCCGCGTGTCGCTCGCACCGGTAAAGAAAAGCACTGCCGGGTAGACGGTGCCCTTCTTCACGTTCTGGTACGGCGAATACTTGAGCAAATAAGGAAACTGATCCTCTTTGTCCGCAGAACCGTACTCGGTCATCCAGTGCGCGCCCTGTTCGAACTTCTGGTAGCGCAGCATGTCCAGCAACGGATAGGCGCAATCCACCGCCGAGAACAGTTCCGGCCTCTGCGTGATCGCCGCGCCCATCAGCAGCCCGCCATTCGATCCGCCATAAATGGCGAAGTG
Source organism: uncultured Occallatibacter sp. (assembly GCA_964486495.1). Taxonomy (GTDB): domain Bacteria; phylum Acidobacteriota; class Terriglobia; order Terriglobales; family Acidobacteriaceae; genus Telmatobacter. The sequence continues at coordinate 16,434 of CAZANC010000017.1, read as the reverse complement.
TTCCGGCGAAGTGTACTTGTTGGCGATCAGGTACTCGGCTGCGGCATAGAAATCATCGAACACGTTCTGTTTACTAGAGAACATTCCCTGCTCGTGCCAACGCTCGCCGTACTCGCCGCCGCCGCGCAAATTGGGCAATGCGAACCATCCGCCTGCCTGCAACCACCACGCGGCCCTTGGACTCCATTGCGGCAACTGGCTCAGGTTGAATCCGCCGTATGCGGTCATCAGCAACCGTTCCGTGCCGTCCTGCTTCAATCCCTTCTTCCCGCCGATAAACATCGGCACTTTTGTGCCGTCCTTCGATGTGTAGAAAACCTGCTTCAGTTCGTACTGGCTGGAATCGAACGGGACTTTAGGCTGCGCAAAAACTTCCCGCTTGCCCGTCAGCGTGTCGAGGCGATAAATCGCGGGTGGCGCAATGAACGATTCAAGGCTATAAAATCCGTACCTGTCTGTGGTTCGTCCCGCAAGGGTGGTCACCAATCCAATGCCGTCGTATGCGATGCTTCCGGCGGGTTTGCCATCCAGCCCGTAGATATCGGTTTCCGTCTTCACATCGTGCAAACGATTGACATAAATCCTGTCGCCCACGATGTTGAATCCGTCGATCGCGTCCGCCCCCTCCGCCACAACCGTCGTCCACGCATCGGGCATCACACCGGGGTCGGCCTTCAGAATTCTCCAATTGGGCGATTTGTAGTCCGTGCTCACATACCACGCGCCCTTCACATAGTCGGCGGAGAATCGCGAGTCCACGCCCCAGATCAGAACGTCAAAGAAGGATCCGGCTTTCGTCAGGTCGCGGTAAACAATGTCCACGCGCCTGGCCGGCACGCCGCGGTCGATCTGGATCACGAGATAGCGGTAGTCGTTCGATAAATAAGCCTCCATCAGGTCGCTCGGTCCCAATGCCTCGCCGCGAAACTCCTTCCCGAAGACCAGCGTGTCGTGCGAGACCCTTGCTCCAAATTCGTGCTCGTAGACCAGCGAGCCCTTTTGGTCCATGCGCGAGTAATAAAGCCCTTTTCCGTTCGGCGCAAAGGCAACGCTCAGGTAGATTCCGCTGGGCAACTCGTCTTCGAGCTGCTTGCCTGTCTTCACATTGAAAATGCGCACCGTGCTTTCATCCGCGCCGCCCGCGCGCACGTCGTAGGCCACCAGCGTTCCGTCGCGCGACACGTCTTCCAGGTCAACTGAGGTGTTGGGATCGCGGCTAAACTGCGCCGGATCGATGATCCGCTTGTCCTTTTCCGTCCAGCCGTGGCGCACATAGATGGATGCCTGGTCCTCGCCGGCCAGCATCTTCTCGAAAAACAGATCGTTTCCGCGTTCGATGGGCACCTTAAAAGTGCTCACATGCTCCAGCGCGTCCATATCGTCCGCGATCTGCGGACGGATGCGCGCCTGTTCCATATAGCGCTGGGTGTAGGCATTTTCGTCATCGATGAATGCCTTCGTCTCGGGGCTGTTGGCATCCTCCAGCCAGCGGTAATTGTCTTGAATTTTTGTCCCAAAATAATCGTCCGTGACCGGAACGGCTTCGACCGCGGGCGGGGGCGGCAGCGTGATTCCGCCGCGCCCATGAATCGCCTGCCCCGGAGCAACTGTCACCAGCAGAAGAATGACTGGAAGACGAGAGATAATCTGCAAGAATCTCCTCCTGCAACAGAATACCGCCGGACCTGCCTGTCCGATCCCGGCCAGAAATGACCTTCAACCAATCGCCTTTGTCGGAAGAAGGCGTTTCAGCGAAGTGTTATTGCCATTCGGTACCCATGTTGTCATCTGTAATCAAGCGCAATCCATTCAGCCTTTTCAAGAGGCTCGCTCGATCCTCGAGAACGGCATCACGTTCATGGGCCGGGTCCGGACTCGTCGACTCCGCCAAGAATGCAATCTGATCCAGCTTGGCGCGGTCTGTTGGACGAGAAAGATCAAAGACGGGGCGGCCATCAATGCGGTAAGCTGCGAGAGTCGATTTTAGCCGCGCCTGGTCAAAAACAATCGGGGTATCGCTCAAGGCAATGAAATTTGCCACGCGAAGAGCGTAAGGGTAAACCGTCGCACCTGTCAGTTGCACCTCTCCCGAGCCGGTTGTGTTGTAATATTCGACGCCACCAGGTTTCAAATGGCGCCGGATCATCTGGAGAAAATCTACCGAGAGAAGATTCGAAACGTTCGCACGCCAGTTGAAGCTCGTATTCATCAGAATAAAGTCGAACTTGCGATCCGGGTGCGCGGCAAGCCACCTGCGCCCGTCGTCAATGAAAATATGTACCTTCGGGTTATCGAGGAGGCTTGCAACATTCGGCCGCGTCCGAATAAGCGGCAGATAGCCGGGATTGATCTCGACAATCGTCACATCCTCAACCTGTGGATCGTTGGCCAGAATCTGCGCCCACGATCCCGAAGAAAGACCGATGATCAATACGTTTTTGGGATCGGAATGAAGGCCGGGTATCGCATACGCTCTGAAGATCCCATTCACATCGTTCATCGGGTCAATATTGAAATGTCCGTCGTATACGCCCCCGCCGTAAACCGTCTCACGCGCATCGACGGCGATCACCCCGCTGCGGTTCTCGATGAGATCGACGAATTTCATTCCGCCGTGAAAGGTGTCCTTCCAGAGTAGGCGCTCATACATTCCCGAAAACAGCATCCCGCGCGCTGAGACGAGAATTACAAACGCGGCCAACGCGGAGAGGAAAGCCATCTTCGAGGGCTTCGGAGTCGCGAGGGACGCCAGAATCGCCGCAATCGCCATCCCCAACCCAAGAAGCAGCAATGAGGTCGCACTCGTCGACCAATAATCCAGAACCACGAAGCCGACCAGAAAGCTTCCCAGCGCCGATCCCACGATGTTGCTCAGATAGAGATAGCTCAGCTTCTTCCCCGCCTGATCCGCGGGGCCAATCGCGGCATGAGACAGGATTGGGAACGACGCGCCCAGCAGCGCCGCCGCGATCGCAACCAGTCCATACAGGTATTCATAAGAAATGTGCGTGGCGGACAGGGAGACAATCGGGCCCACCAAAAACGCTGCGATCGCGCCCAGCGCCACCACCGTTGCCCCGGCTCGCAGCGTCCGTCCCAGATCGTTTCTGAGATTCTTCTTGCACGCATCGTGCACCGCCAGCGCGCCGTAGGCGATGCCGAATAGATAATACGCCAGCAGATTCGCAAAGCACGGAGCGCTGCCGCCGCTGGCATACGAGTAAAGCCGGTACCAGATGATTTCGTAGGCGAGAGCGATGAATCCCGTTGCTGCTGCCAGCAGCATGGCAACTTCGAACCGAATCGTGCTGTGCTGCGCGTCGTCGATCGAGCCGCTTCTCGAGTTGAACTCCCGATCAGTCGCCATGTTACGAAAGGAGAGCAGAATTGCGGTGCTTCCGACCAGAAGATTCAGGCAGGCCGCTAACCTTACGCACCCTGACTCTCCAAGGATTCGCATGAGAACGATTGCCGCCAGCAGGCACGCCGTTGCCGAACCGAAGGTGTTTGCGGAGTAGAGAGAGCCAACCGACTCGCCCACATTCTCAGTACGCCTCACAAGGTGAGCAACCAGCAGCGGAAGCGTGCTGCCCATCAACAATGTGGGAATGAGCAGCAGAAGGAAGGTAATCGCCCCCGTCGCTGCCGTCGAAACTCCTGCAGTGAACTCCGCTGCGCGATGGAAGATCCACAGCGAATAGAAGCCAAAAGTGCCGATCGAGACTTCGATGATTCCGAAGGCCCGGAGTGCGCGAACCCCGCCGGCGGTGGAGAGTCTTCCGCCCGCGAGGCTGCCCAAGCCGAGTCCGAGCATAAAGACGGTCACGATGATCGTGACCGATTCGATATTTACGCCGTAAATTGTAAACAGCGCGCGTTGCCAGACAATTTGATACATCAGCGCCGGGAAACCGGAGACAAAAAAGAGCAGAAAGTATGGCCAGATCTTTTCCCGCTCCCGGGCCACCGGGGGCGATTGCGGCTGGGTAGTCATATTAAGTCCCCGATTATAGCAGTGGCGTGAAATCCCAGTAGAATCGACAGAAGTGACCACCCCGCCCTCAGACCGTGATCCGCTGCGGCTGGACTTCGCCGCCGAGGTGGAAACTCAGCCCTCGCCGCCCTCATGGTGGGCGCGCGCGCGCAGCCTCCTGCACCCCTCCCACGCGCACAGCATCTTCTCCGCCACCGTCGTGCTCATGGTGTCCACTGTCCTGTCGCGCATCATCGGCCTGGTGCGCGTCAAATACATCGTCTGGCTCTTCGGTCGCGGCATGGAGGCCGATGCTCTCAATGCCGCCTTCGTCCTGCCCGACATGATCTCCTACTTCCTCGTCGGCGGCGCGGCCTCCATCACGTTCGTCACCATCCTCACACGGTACCGCGAACAAGGACGCGACGCCGAAGGCGAGCGCTCGCTCTCCGTCATCCTCACCACCATGTATCTGGTGCTGGGCGCGGCCATCGTCCTCGCCGAAATCTTCGCCCCCTGGTATGTGCGCTGGTGGTTCAATGGCTTCGACCCAAATAAGGCCGCGATCTGCGTGTTGCTCACGCGCATTCTGCTTCCCGCGCAGTTGTGCTTTTTTGCCGGCGGCGTCTTCGGCGCCGTGCTGCTGGTGCGCAAGCAGTTTAATGTGCAGGCCGTGGCGCCGCTCATCTACGGTCTCGGAACCATCGTCGGCGGCCTGCTGCTCGTCAATAAGATGGGCGTTTCATCGCTGGCCTTCGGCACCGTGGGCGGAGCCGTGCTGGGTCCCTTTCTGCTCAACTGGTTCTTTGCGCACCGTGCCGGCACGCGGTATCACTTCATCCTCGACTGGCACGACAAAGGCCTGCGCGAATGGGTGCGCCTTTCGTTGCCGCTCATGGCCGGCGTCTCTCTGGTCACCGCCGATAACTGGATTATCGCTCACTTCGCTTCGAGCATTGGCGGCGCTGTTTCGCTGATGAGCTACGCCAAGCAGGTCTTCACTGCGCCGATGTCTGTGCTGGCCCAGGCCGCCGGCGCCGCCTCCATGCCTTTCTTCGCCAGCCTGTGGACGCGCGATCGCCGCTACGAGTTCGCCACCAGCGTCGCGGACTCTGTCTCTCGCGTGGCCTCGCTCGGCCTTCTCGCCGCTTCCTTCATGGTGGCGCTGGGTTGGCCGGCCATCGATCTGGTCTTCACCGGCGGCCGATTCTCGCCAGAAGACTCTCGTCTCTGCTCCGCCTACTTCGCCGTCTTCTCGGTCTCCTTGTTCCTCTGGTCGGCCCAGGCCATCTACTCGCGCGCCTTCTTCGCAGCCGGAAACACCTTCGTGCCCATGGTCGCCAGCACCATCGTGACCGTCGTCTCTCTGCCGATCTACGATTTACTGTTCCACTGGCGGGGCGCCTTGGGCCTGGCGCTCGCCTCAGACATCGGCATCGCGCTGCAAACGCTCACCATTGCCTTGCTGCTGCACAAGCGCCGCATGGTCTCACTTGCTAGCCTCGACTACGCCGAGATGGGCCGTTGTCTGCTGGGTTCTTGTGCGGGCGGCGCTGGCGCCGGATTCGTTGCCTGGGCACTGGCCGCGCTCTTCCACCACACGCCGCGCATGGCCCAGCTACACCACGGCCGATCCATCGCTGACGCGGCAATCCTCTTCGCCGGCAGCGCGGTCTGGATCGTCCTGACAATGTGGACTCTCGATCTGTCCGGATCGGCGCTGCCGCGCGTCGCCATGCGCCGCATGCGGCTCGGCTGAAGCGGTTCCAGGATTGCTACATCCCGGAGCCGATACAGATAAGTCGTCCCGACCCCAAGAAGGGACGACCCTGCACAGAAGTTGGATAGGGCACGTCTATCCTGGGACCGCTCAAAATCTCGCCGCGTCCAGCCCTGCGCGGACTGAGCAAGACGGAAATGCGCTTCTGCACGCGTCAAGAAACACAAGCGCCCCGTGACGCGGAAGCGCTTGTGCCTGATGCGAGGATTTTGGACTGCGCGGAGAACTCCCGCTCTACGCCTAGTTGTGCGCCTCTTGGATCGACGGCGCTGGGCCGGGAACTGCAACCGGTCCCGAAGTCCCGGTGGCCTGCAACGGCTTTGCGTCTGGCTTGCGGATGTCGATGCCGCCCTTGAAGAACGCGCCATCTTCAATGCTGATGCGCGCCGCCGACACGTCGCCGTGCAGCGAACCTTCCGCGCGAATGTCCACACGGTCGGTGGCGGAGACGTTGCCGCGCACCTTGCCCAGCACGACCACTTCGCGCGCGGTGATGTTGGCCGACACCTGGCCGTTACGCCCGATGGTCACGCGGTTGCCCGGGAGGGTGATCGCGCCCTCCACCTTGCCGTCGATATATAAAGACTCGGAACCACTAATCTCGCCTTTGATGAACAGGCCTTTGCCGAGCGTAGCTTGATCCGCGGCTCCGGCCTGCAGACGGGCGGGGGTTTCAGGTGCAATCGCGGGAGGCGCAGTGCGCGGCGGCTCCGGCGTAGGGGTTGGGGAGGTCGATCCAGTCTGGCTTGGTTTCCACATAGCGCTCAAGGGTTTCTTCCTTTTCTGTCCGCTTCAGGACCGGGGATTCCAAGGCAAGGCCAAAGGCTCGCACCCAAAAAATGTAAATCCGCTCGCCGTTGCAGCACTTGCCGCGGCCATCTCCTCGGCTGCCTGTGATCGGTCGAGTCAATCTTCAGGCTCCGCCAGGACAACGCGCTTCCGGCTCCGCCAGGACCACGCGTACCCCCCATTCTACGGCATGTCTATGTTTTCTGTGCACTCACTACCCGCCTAAAGTACCCAGCCTTTCAACTTGCCTTAATCTTGGCGTATGACCGATCGCGAGTTGCTCGCCCGGATCGCCGCCTCGGCCGGGCAAAAGGCCGGATACAAGCAGTTGGTCCGCGAACTCTCGCTCGGAGGCGGCCGCGAGCGCCGTCTTCTCCTCGAGCACCTCGCCCGGCTCACGGTGGCAGGCAAGCTCATTCAACTCGACCGCGAGCACTGGAGCCTTCCCCGAGCTGCGTCCCGGCCCGCGGCCCGCGAGAATCTAGTCGCCGGCCGCCTCGATTTGCACCGCGACGGCTATGGCTTCGTCCGCCCCAATCGCAAGCCCTCCCCAGCAGACTCGAAGACTCCTCCGGCGGCGCAGGATGTTTTCATTCCGCCCAACGAGATCAACGCCGCCATGCAGGGCGACCAGGTCTTGGTCGAGGTCGAGCCTCCCAAAGCCGATGGCCGTCAGCAGGGCCGCATTGTTCGGATTCTCGAGCGGTCGAACCCCACCGTCGTCGGGACGTTTCGTCTGGCGCGCGCGGATCGCGGGCGCAACAATGTCGTGGTTCCCTTCGACGACCGCATGACGCAGCCCGTCGTCATTCCTCCCGGCGCGGAAATCCCAACTGCCGCCGGATCCTCAACGCCGCATCGTGTTCTGGGCACTGGAAGTACCGCCAGTCCAAAACCTGAAAGTCCGGAGGACCTGGAAGGAATCGTCGTCGACGTCGAGATCACCAGTTGGCCCACGCCCACGCGCCCACCCATCGGCCGCATCATCGAGATTCTCGGCTCGCCCGACGACTTCGGCGTCGACGTGGAGATGATGATTCGCAAGCATCAGCTTCCACGCATCTTTCCCGAGGCCGTTCTCGCTGAGGCTCGCCGCGTCGCGCACTTCGACCAAAACCTTGCCGCCCTCAGGGCCGACTTCCGCTCGCTTCCCATTGTCACCATCGACGGCGAGACCGCGCGCGACTTCGACGACGCCGTCCTCGTCCGCGAGCACGCCCACGGCGGGTACGAGCTTCAGGTCCACATCGCCGATGTGTCCGAGTACGTCCTCCCCGGCTCGGCCCTCGATCTCGAAGCTCGCATTCGCGGCACCAGCGTCTACTTCCCCGATCGCGCCATCCCCATGCTGCCCCAGGAGCTTTCGACGGACATCTGCAGCCTGCGCCCCAACGAAGACCGCCTTGTGCTTAGTTGCATCATGCAACTCGACGCCACGGGAGACATCGAGAGCTTCGAAATCGTCGAAGGCGTCATCCGCTCCGCGGCGCGCATGACCTACACCGCGGTCTCCGCGATTCTTGATCAATCCGAAGCTCCTGTCCAAGACCCGGAAGCGGGTGAGCGCATCCTCGCTCACACCGACTCTCCTGTTCAAAACCCGGAAGCGCGTGAGCGCCGTGAGCGCTTTGAACGAATGAAACGCCTCGCCGTCCTCATGAACCGGCGCCGGGAGGAGCGAGGGTCCATCGATTTCGATTTACCCGAGCCGGTGATTGAATTCGACGAGCACGGCCAGATGCGCGGCGTCACCCGCGCCGAGCGCACCTGGGCAAACCGGCTCATCGAGGAATTCATGCTCGCCGCCAACGAGTGCGTGGCCACTTGGCTCGAAGATCTCGGTGTTCCCTCGCTCTATCGCATCCACGAGAAGCCCGATCCGCGCCGCGTCGTCCAATTCGAAGAGCTCGCCGCCGGCTTCGGTTACTCGCTTGGTCTCGGACCGTTGCCCGTGCGCCGCGTTCAAACTCGCGCCGAGCGCCGCGAATCGCACGGCCAGGGCCGCAATCCCCGCCAGCACGAGGTGCCGGAGGACATCGCCGTCACACCCCGCATGTATCAGAAGCTGGCCGCTCGCATCGAGGGCAAGCCAGAAGAGCGCATCCTCAGCTACCTCATGCTGCGCTCGCTCTCGCAGGCGCGCTATTCCGAGGTCAACGAAGGCCACTTCGCCCTGGCCGCGCCCACCTACACTCACTTCACCTCGCCCATCCGCCGCTATCCCGACCTCATCGTGCACCGCATCGCGAAGGCGCTTCTCCGCGCCGGAGTTTCGGGCCATCGAATCATCGACCCAAATCGCCTCGGCTCGCCGTGGTCGCACCCCAATGAGGGCCGAGCGACAATCCGGGTGCCCCATCCTGGCTCCGCCAGGGTGGGAGGGAACTCCTCGAAATCAGGAACCCAAAATGAGCATGTCCCCATTGCTCCCCCCATCCCCGAGCTCGAATTGGCCGAGATCGCTGAGGAAACGAGCTACACCGAGCGGCGCGCCGCTGAGGCCGAGCGCGAATTAGTGGAGTGGAAAAAGGTTCGCTTCATGCAGGACCGCGTGGGCGACGAGTTCGCCGCCCTCATCCTCAATCCCGCCAAATATGGCCTCTTCGTCGAGCTCACCGATCTCTTCGTCGAGGGCCTTGTCCCCATCGACACGCTCCGCGCCGACCGCTTCACCTGGCGCGAAAATACGCACGAAATCATCGGCGAGCGCACGGGCCGCCGCTTTCGCGCGGGCGATCGGGTGCAGGTGATCCTCGACCGCGTCCTCGCGCAGGAACGCAAGCTTCAGTTTGCTCTGGTGGAAGAAGAGTTACCGCTCACGGGCAAAAGGCCTGCCGCGCCGAAATCAAAGCAGAAGAAGAACACGCACAAAAACACATCGCCGCCGCCCCCGGGTGGGAGCAAGCGGCGATTCAAGAAGGGCAGAAGGCACTGAGGCTCAGCGGCCTAAGGGCCTACGCGCCCTGTCGCGACTGCTTACGCCCCTGCCTGCTTCGCAGCCAGGGGCCCAATCACCGGGATGACGAATCTCTTCCCCTGGAAGGCCTGGATGATGGCGATGAGCCAGACGATGAACAGTCCCAGGGCCAGGACCAACATCAGAATCCATCCGATGATCGGTATAAACGCGAGCACGATATTGAGCACCCACAAGACCACCCACGTGCAGCCCAGGAAAATCGACTGCCAAGCGTGGAACTTGACCTTCGGATTGGTGTTGTACGGCGCAACCACCAGAAAGATGATCGCCGGGATAATCGTCAGATAGGCAAGGCCGCTGGCGGCATCCTCTGACAGTCCTGAGCTGGCTGCTGCTGCGTTTGGTTCATCGGCCATAGCAACTCTCCTTTCAAGGAATACGGTTAAAGGGGAGGGGATCGATTCACTTCTATGCAAAGCCCGCGGATGGTGGAATCCAGCTGTTGGGGCCGCAAGCCTTAAGTAAGGTGGAGATAGAACAACCTGCCACCCGCCCACTTGTCAAGAGAATTTCTGCGCGACGATACGGAGCCGGGTCCGCAAAGGGCAACGCCGGGCAACAAGGGCCGGCGAAGCACACAGAAACGGCCTCCATGCGGAGGCCGTTCCTGCACCCGGTGCTGTTGGGGGGCAGCTACCGGTTAGCCTGCTTCTCTGCCAGCCCGCCAATGATGGGAAGCATAAAACGCTTGCCGTTGAAAGCGCTGACGAACACGATCACCAGCACGACAAAGAAGGCGAGATCGACAAATTGCCACAAGGACAAGGTGAGGAAGACGACCGTCGGAACAAGGTTTTGTACGATCTCGACCAGAATATGCACCACGGCCCAGGCAACATAAAAGAAAATCGACTGCCAGGCGTTAAAGCGTACAAAGGCGCTCTTCTTGTAAGGCTCAAGGATCAGGAACACAATCGCCGGGATGATCGTGATGTAGGAAAGACCACCGGCGGCGTTGTCAGAGAGGCCAGACACATGGTCGCCAGACACATTCACATCGGACATGGAAGCTCCTCTTGGATCAAGCCGCTCGTTCTGTGCTCGCTCGAAACTTGACCGCTCCGGGGGGGCAGATCAAGCGCCAATTTGATTGTCGTCCGAATCAATTGGTCCGGTCTGGTCAGATTTGCTCAGGCAGTGATGCGCCACAGGAAACCGCTTCGCCGGTAGCTGGTAAAGGAAAACAAACCGGCGTAAGCCGAGGCTTCCCGGCGCCCAGTACAATGGCATCTGGGGGCAATTTTTATGGCGCACACCGTCTTTTGCGTTCGCTACAAAAAGGAAATGGAGGGCCTTGACGAGCCGCCCTTCGACTCGGAGTTTGGCCAGAAGATCTACAAGAACGTTTCGAAAGCTGCCTGGGACGAGTGGCTCGCCCGCCAGAAGATGTTGTTGAATGAATATCGCCTCCAGCCCTGGCTGCCGCAAGCGCAGCAATTCCTCGTCGAACAGATGGATGACTTCTTCTTCGGCTCCGGCTCAGCCCTGCCCGCAGACTACGTTCCCCCCGCGCACTAATCCTCCATAGTCCAAGCTACGGGTGCCCAAAGATCTCCACGCCGCGGCGGATGAGACCTGGAATCTCACGATCCCCTGCCATTCGAACCTGCGCGGCCCGTCTCTAAATGTCGGAACAGCCCTAGTGGCTCGTCGCCCCGCTGTCGTTCGTCACCATCATGCTCGATACGTTCACCGGCTCAAAGTCCGACAGAATCAGGCTCGTCAGGCACGAGAGATCGACGTCGTTCCAGCGCGCGTCCGGCGTCCCGATCAACCCGCCGCTGTCGCCGTTGTCGGCCAGAATGATTCCGTAATTCCGGAACCCGGTAATAATGATGGCTGCCTGCGGGCTCGTCGCCGCGCAAGCCGGCGTTGCCACCGAAGCTTTCAGCCGGTAGATCTCGCCGGCCGCACCGCTCATCGTGCAGCTTGACGGCGGCGTAGCCTGCGAAATCTCGCTCTCCGTGGAAATTGGGTCGCCAGCACCGTCGTTGCAACTCCCCACGCCAGCGGTCTGCGTCGCCGGCCACACCCAGTAATTCAACATATGATTCAGCGTGAATCGAATGGGATGCTGAACGGTCCCGTTCGGCGCCGTCGGCGTGCCCGTCCCGATCACCTCATCCGCATTGGCCAGCAGCGGCCCCACCGGCAATCCAGCGGCATCCGACGTTCCCTGTCCCTGCGGGGTTAGCGCATCCGTCGCCACGTTGGGCCACTCGGCATTCGAAGAGTCGGTCCACGGCCCGTCCAGATAAACTCCCTGCCACATCTCGTAGAGCGCCGGATTGTTTCCGTTGCCCTGCTCCAGATACACCAGCACGTGCCGGTCTCCCGACGAGTTGCTCGTGCCCTCAACCGGCGCGTAGGCCGGAATCGGACCGGAAGTAAAGTACGACTGGTACACCGTCGTCGCTACCGAAACGTCGGGCTGGTTATAAGGCACCTCAATCGCAGGAATTCCATTGGGGAACGGCGCATTCGAATTGTTCCCGAAGAATGGCTTGACCGTCTCCGGCAAATACCCGCTGTACATCGGCGCCGCGGGCGACGTGTCCACGGGCAGGTTCGTAGTCGCCGCATCCACGCGATGATGGAAGATGGAAGCGGCCGTAAAAACATTCTTGAGAAACGCATTGCTGCCGTTCATCGCAAAGGCGACCTGCGCCTTCGCCGTCGCGGCCGCCGCATCGGTCACGACAATCTCGGGAATATACGTTCCCTGGCCGCCGATCAACGGGCTCGTTATCTCACCCGACGACGCGTCCATCGACAACCCTTCCGGCAGCGGAGGATAGCTGCCGCTGTCGTCGACCGAAAAAGCGTAAGGCGGAGTTCCGCCCGTCGCGGCAATCGTACAGCCCGCGTAGGCCGCGTTCTGCGTTCCTCCGGGGCAACTTGTGGTGGTGATACTCAACGGCCCACCCGACGAGGTCAGAGTCACCTTCGCCGAAGCCGTCACCGATCCCGCCGCATTGGTCGCCGTCAATACGTAAGTGGTCGTCGTCTCCGGGCTCACGTTCACTGTGCCGCTCGCCGAGGTCGACGCAAGATTTCCCGGCGCGATGTTGAGCGTCGTCGCGCCAGACGTCGCCCAGCTCAGCGTGCTGATCCCGCCCAGCGTAATGCTCGTCGGGCTTGCCGTGAATGAACTGATCGTCGGCAAGTTTGGCTGGGTCACCGTCACAGTCAACATCGACGCCGCTGTGCCGGTGCTGTTCGTCGCCGTCAGCGTATACGTTGTCGTCGCCGTCGGGCTTAGAACCACCGATCCGCTCGCCGACGTGGACGCAAATGTCCCCGGCGTAACGGCGATGCCCGTCGCTCCTGTAGCGGCCCAGTTCAGAGTGGTAGTTGAGCCGGCAATGATCGATGCCGGGCTCGCAGAAAATGTGCTGATCGTCGGCGCGGCAACCTCTTTGGTGATTGGGGCCGGCTTCGTGCAGCCCGCCAGCCCGATGAAGGCCGGCAGAAGAACAAGCGCGCAGACAACGATACCAGGCCTTTGGCGGATCCATGACCGTTTGTGCTGGTCAGCGCCTGATTGCAATGTGTGACGCGAATGGGGGGGGTACATGCGCCGCCTTTCCCTCGATGATCCGATTTCCTGGCCGCTCGCCGCGAGTCTTTCGCAGCAGTGGCTCTCAAGACAATTCGAGGAGACGCAGCCCCGGGGGGAATGTTCCGCTTAAATATCTACTGATGCTCCATGGACCGGTCAAAGCCGGCCACAGCCTCATATAGGGTTCAATGCCCTGTCTCTTCACAATGCGCGAAGAATCTGCTTTTGGGTACATGACAAAAGTCACGTTAGCCGGGGAAGGTCTCCCCGGTGGCCAGCAGTGAGTCTGGCCGTGCCGCACTGTCCAGGTTTTCGCCTGTGACCATTACTTGCGGTCCATAAACCGCAATCGGCTGGCCAAGTCCAGGTAGTCACTCACCTTGAGTGGCGCTGCATCTATGGATTGGGAACATACCTCACGCGGAAAAGGCTGCCATTGTCATGGGATTCCTTGCGAACGGCGAGAAACTCCAAATCGCCATCGGTTCCAAACCTGATCGTCCCAGGAATGACGAAGCTGTATTCGCCCCCGGCCTGCTGATCCAGAACCACCGTCCAACTTCCGCCGGGATCGGTTGCGTTAATCGTATGCATCATGGGACTCGAAGCGGTCTGGGCCAGGTAAGCCAAATGCTTGCTGTCTGGGCTGAAGGTTGGGTACTCAATCATTCGGTACTCCGGCCCCGGATGTCCGTCGGTGACCATCGCCCAAAGCCACTGCTTGCCGGCGAACCTCTCGTTGGCGTACGCAATGCGGCTGCTGTCGGAGCTGAACATGACATAACTTATCGCCTGGGCCTCTGCAATCTTGCTGCCGTCCTCGATGAGTTCTGTGTTCGATCCCTTTGATTGTTGCCTCGTGTAGATCAGATGCTTACTGTCAGGGCTGTAGGCGTCGAGCAGGATGTTCGCGAACGGTGGACCCTCCACCCCGTCCTCGATAGCGACCCAATCAGCGCCTTTCTTTGCCCGGTACCATGTGTGCTTGCTGTCTGGGCTGAAAAACGTAAAGTCTACAGTCGAGCAGGCCGTGCCAAACGCGCTACCGAGTTCCCCGCCGGCTATAGGAGTTGGGAGCAACATGCCCAGCATCAGCGCCCCCATGTTCACTGTCGTGTGGCAGGAAGAGTGAAACACTTCGTCGTAAGATGGCCCCTCTTTTCCGTCAAGAACAGCCTTCCACTTGCCATTGCTCCTGGCGCCGTACCATACGTGGTTTCCGTCGTCGCTGAAAAAGACGCGGTCCAGATAGATCTCGTCGTAGGCAGGTCCGGTTTTTCCGTCCAGCACCACGGAGCACGACTTCATCTTGGCCGTGCACCCCACATAGGCCATGCGCTTCCCATCCTGGCTGAATATCGGAGAATACGGAATATCCCAATCCTGCCCAAACTCCTTTTCGCCAAGAACGTTGACGCCTTTCTTGCCCCGCGCTGCGCTATAGAATACTTCATCGTCGGGGCTGAAGTTCGGCTGCACAACTCTGTCGTATTCAGCTCCCTCCTTACCGTCCACCACCACGACGGCGCCTCTACCTTTCGTCGCAAAGTAAGTGAAGTGCTTTCCGTCCGAGCTGAAAGTAGCCCCTCCAATGGAAAAATATTCCGGGCCGGGTTGGCCGTCCACGACCGTAACCATGCCCTTGCGGCCTGCACCGCTGGAGATGTAGCCAAGGCGCGTGCCGTCCTGGTTAAAGAACATCCCGTAGACGATTGGATCCTTGCCAACATCAATCGAGTGCCCGTCCTTGAAGATGCACATCTTGACGTCCTGTTCGCAATGCCCGCGCTCTTGGTAGGCCACATGTTTGCCGTCCGCGCTGACGGCCGGCGCCTCAAACAATTGGTTCCAGAACCAGCCTCCCAGGCGTGTCTCTTCAATCTTGTATTTCCCGTTTGTGCTCGAAGTTGTCTGGGCAGTTCCCAGAGCTCCCGATGCAATCAAGGCGACTGCGATGGCAACGCATCCCTTTGCCAACCGTATACATACAACAAAATCTCGCTCGGCTTTCATGAGGACGAATTATAGGGGACCCGGGGATTGTCAAGCAGTAACTATCTGCAATCTTTTCTGATGCGAGCCGCGTCGCCTCAAATGATTGTCGAGCAAGGGAAGTTGATGGATCGGGACGGGCAGATTTGAACTGCGCATGCTCAGCTCCGACTCGCGACCGTGGCAGGCGATCTCGGGCGTCCGCAAGCCACGTTAACCGGCGTTGAAGGTTTAGGGATACCTCCCGGGTTGAGCCACTTGGTCTTGGTGTTTAGCTGGCCGGGCCGCCAGGACTAGCCGGCCAGCACGTTCTTTAATCTAAATCCAAGCAACGAATGTACGAATGTTCGCATCTGGGTCGTCTAAGATGATGTGAGCAAGCCTCGGCCAAAGCAAACATGTTAGGCCCGCAATCGATGCGGGATTCCCGACCCCGACCCCGATCTCTTTCATCGGCTAAATCTCCCCCGCCTCATTCTTGGTAGACGCATTTTCTTGGAGGCCTCGGATGAAAGCCTGGATGAGTTGTCCAAACGGTGGCGTTGAGGTCATTCCCCGTGTCTCTTCCATGCCTTCTTTGTTCCGGTCTGCGCCCATTCCGGTTCTTCTCATGTTCTCGTTTGTTTTCACCGGATGCGGGAACCACGGGTATTCCTCAGCCGGTGCCGTAAATCAGCTCGCGTTCGGCATTCAGCCTTCTATCGCCGCTGCGGGCACTTCCATCGCCCCAGCTGTGACGGTGATCGTCGAAGATGCAAACGGCAATACAGTGACGACTTCGACGGCAGCTGTGACCATCGCCATAGGAAACAACCCTGGCAGCGGCACGCTCGGCGGAACGACCACGGTGAACGCGGTGGGCGGTGTTGCCACCTTCTCAAACCTGAGCATCAGCAATCTGGGCACCGGCTATACATTGACTGCTTCGAGCCCCGGACTTACAGGCGCCACCAGTGGAACTTTCAATGTTACAGCCGGTGCCGCAAAGCAGCTCGCGTTCGGCATTCAGCCTTCTATCGCCGCTGCGGGCACTTCCATCGCCCCAGCTGTGACGGTGATCGTCGAAGATGCAAACGGCAATACAGTGACGACTTCGACGGCAGCTGTGACCATCGCCATAGGAAACAACCCTGGCAGCGGCACGCTCGGCGGAACGACCACGGTGAACGCGGTGGGCGGTGTTGCCACCTTCTCAAACCTGAGCATCAGCAATCTGGGCACCGGCTATACATTGACTGCTTCGAGCCCCGGACTTACAGGCGCCACCAGTAGAACCTTCAATGTGACGGCTGCCATTGCTTTCGTTTCCGCGTCGCAAACCATTTGCAGCCAGACCTCAGCTTCTGCGGGCACGGCGT
>CAZANC010000016.1:0-24137 GCA_964486495.1 uncultured Occallatibacter sp. | reverse complement strand
CTGCCGGCCTCAAGGCACGTTACGGCGTGCTGCCGGTTCACACCGCGGCCGAAATCGAGCTTCTTGCAGAACGCTTCCCCGAGAACATCAAGCTCTTCGCAGGTAGCCGCGACGGCAAAATGTTATCGGGAGTGATCGTTTACGAGAGCGCCAACGTCGCGCATGTTCAATACATTGGAACGACGTCAAAGGGTAGGACGCTCGGTGCCCTGGACGCCGTGATGGACGTCCTGCTGAACGATGTCTATGGCGAAAAGCCTTATTTCGATTTTGGCTCCTCCACGGTTGAAAATGGCCACAGCTTGAATCCCGGGTTGATCGGAAACAAGGAAGGCTACGGCGCGCGCGCGACGGTGTACGATTTCTATGAACTCAACCTGGAGATGTAACGGTCATTTTTTCGTGTCGCAAAGTTGACCGTAATGTCTGGCCAATACCAATTGGCCTAAGGATACTGGGGGATGGAGCCATGGGCGTAGAGCAGTGCCGGATCATTGAGCTCCCGAAGATCGCAGATCCTCGCGGCAACTTGAGTTTCATCGAGAGTGGGAGACATATCCCATTTGAGATTAGGCGCGTTTTTTATCTCTATGACGTCCCGGGAGGCGAAACTCGAGCCGGTCACGCGCTGAAGAACACTGAGCAGTTCATCATTGCCGCTTCAGGCAGCTTTGACCTGATCCTCGACGACGGAAAGGAACGGAGAACGATTGGACTGAACCGTTCATGGAAGGGTGTCTACGTTCCCCCGATGATATGGCGCGAACTCGTCAACTTCTCTTCTGCTGGAGTCTGTCTAGTGCTCGCGTCTGATTATTACGATGAGAACGACTATTTCCGGAACTACGATAACTTCCTTCGGACGGTACAAACACAACCGTGATGAAAGTGCTGTTCAATGACGTCAAGGCGGTGCATGATGCGATCGCGTCTGAGCTTGAAGGGGCGATCCAGCGTGTGCTGCGTTCGGGCAGGTTCATCCTAGACCAGGAGCTTGAGTCATTCGAAGCAGAATTCGCCGACTACTGTGGAGTGAGCCACTGCGTCGGCGTGGCTTCGGGAACTGAAGCCTTACAACTTGCTCTTCTTGCATGTGGAATTGGTCCTGGCGATGAGGTCATTACCGTTTCCCACACGGCCATGCCAACAGCGATGGCGATCGCCGCCACGGGCGCAACACCGGTATTTATTGACATCGACCCGCTGACTTACACGTTGCGCCCCGACCAGCTCGCCGCAGCTATCTCTCCAAAGACACGGGCCATCGTTCCCGTTCATCTCTATGGCCACTGCGCGGAAATGGATGCCATCCTCGAATTTGCCGCGCAGCATAAGTTGTATGTGATCGAAGATGCGGCGCAAGCGCACGGGTCAACTTACAACGGCAGGAAAGCGGGCAGCATGGGAATCTTGGGTTGCTTCAGTTTCTACCCGAGCAAGAATCTGGGAGCCTGCGGCGACGCGGGCGCGGTTGTGACCACCGACGCGGAATTGGCGGATCGGTTGCGGCGATTGCGCAACTACGGCGAATCGCGCAAGTTCTGTAATGAAGTCATGGGCTACAACAGCAGATTGGACGAACTACAGGCAGCCATCCTACGGGTGAAGCTCCCGCACCTGGAGCAATGGAACGAGAGCCGCCGAAATTCGGCCAGCTGCTATTCGGTCTGTCTGGAGGAACGGTTTTCCCTTCCCGAGGTAAAGCCCGGCTATGTCCATAACTACCATCTTTTTATCATACAAAGCGAAGAGCGCGACAAGCTGCAAGAGCACTTGCGAGCGCATGACATTGAAACACTGATCCACTATCCCGTTCCATGTCATCTTCAACCGGCGATGCAAGCGATCAAACACCGATGCTGTGACTTATCCGTAACCGAACGCCTCGCCCATCGAATCTTGTCCCTTCCAATGTTTGCCACGCTCAGCACCGTGCAAATCGAGCACGTTGCTCGATGTGTAAACTCGTTTAGAGAGACAGTGTGCTAGGTGAGCTGCAGCCCGACCCAGAGAGCTCCGATTCTTTCGAGCGGTCCCGCATCTGCGCGGCCGTTGTGACATACAACATCGGGGAGGCAATTAATCGCTGCTTTGATTCCATAAGGAGCCAGGTAGCCCATGTCATTATCGTCGACAACGGATCGGGTGAAACGACTCGACGGGCGCTGGATAAACTCGAGACTTTGGATTGCGTCACACTGATCCTTAATGAACGAAACGAGGGCCTTGCACATGCTTACAATCAAGCCGTTCGCTGGGCGCGAGACAGGGATTTCCAGTGGATTCTCACGCTGGACCACGATAGCGAAGCGACTCCCGGCATGGTCGATAAACTTGCGAAAGCTTACGTAACCCTCGCAAGCCAGGGAATTAAGAATGTGGGCGTGATCGGCGCCAATCCATTTGATGTAAATATTCGGCGCTATCTCCTCAACGGCCCACGGGGAGGATGCGGAACCCACGTGGAGGACCAAGCTGAGGTTATCTCTTCCGGGAGCCTCATCCCGCTGCGAATCTTTGACCTCATCGGCTTTTTCAATGAAGATATCTTCATTTACTATGTGGACACCGATTTTTGCATGCGCGTGACGCGCCACGGGCTCCGTGTTTATCTTTGTACAGATGCCGTGATGCTGCATAGGGAAGGACTGAAAAGCTATCGCAGATTCCTATGGTGGGAGACGCCATACACCCATTATGGAAGAATTGCGAGATATTACCTCACGCGGAATCTTGTTTATATGCTGAGTAATCACTCGCTGCCGCCTGGCTACGCACTAGGTCTGCTACGCAGTAATTGGGAAGATCATATGAAGATCCTCTTGTTCGACGCGCAGCGGTTTAGAATTCTGTGGTTTAGCTTAAGGGGGCTCATCGACGGTTTACGAGGCAAGGTTGGCCCGATCAGCTTCGGTTTCTAGATGGGCTCAGCCGCATAGTTAGCCCTGATGCGCTTGTTTGCCGGATATTGTGCCTCGCATCCAACCTACCGCCTTTCGGACTTTGCGCGGTACAAATGGCGCTACGAGCGATGTAAGCATCGAGAGCCGCATTCGTGTCATGCCTCGGTCGGCAATATCAAGAAACAGCGGCCCGATGGAGTGAAGCATCCCATGGAGCCTGATAGGCCAAGGCACGCGGCCCGTGTCGAGGATTGTTCCGGCAATGAACATGCCGGCAGGCCAATCGCTCTCCGGGCCGGCGATACCGAGTCCGGGGAAACTTGCTTCATCTCTCTGTGGGCTTGTCGGCTCCAACTCAGTTGGCGCGCCTGCCGGCAACATCAGGGCGTTTACGGCTGGATCGAGCCACCTGCTCTTCCAGGATGCGCCGCAGTGATCTCGCAGTACAGCTTCTCTAAAACGGGAGCCGAGCTGCTGCCTTTTCTCCTCCGGCCACTCCATCCATTCGAGTACCGTTCGAATAAACTCCTCCTGGGTGGCAGCCCCGGGCATAACGGAGTCAAGCGCTGGATCGTCGCACCACAGGAGGCACCGATAGCGGTTGCGCAAGCGCTGGACGGGAAGGCCGTGCCGGGCCGCATCAAGGGTGGCTGTCAAGGAACTGGTCGGATAAGCGTCCAGATAGATGTCTGCGGCGCGGTAGTAGAGTTCGAGAATCTCACGATCTTCGACTGCACCGACGGGCAGGAACCGCCCCCCCATCGCTTGCTTCAATCCAGGAAATAGCTCGGATTCCCTAGAGCCTACGGCAACAATCCGAACTCGAGAGTTTGCCTTACAAAGCGACTGAACGACCTCAGAAAAGTTGTAGCCATCGATGGGGATGAACTTGTGAGGCCAGCCAATGGTCAGAATGACGAGCGCATCGACGGGAAGTCCAAGCTTCCTGCGCGCGTCCGCCTTGTCACACGAGGTCAACGCTTCGTCGAGCAGCGGAAGGGGAAGCATGACCTTTCGCGGCGCTTTGGCGCAGAAATAAACAGACATCGCGCGGCCAACAGGACGGATATCGGCGATGACCCGCGCCAAATCGAGGCCCGGATTAAAGAGGTGATCGGAGTGCCGGAAGTACAACACCGGATGGGCCCAGTCAAAGAAGGCGAGGTTGGGTAGGAGATCGTTAGGATGAATGTGGAGAATGACAGCATCGAAGCCGATGGAGCGGGAGCGCAACTCAGCGGCCGCCTGCAGCCACGAGAGCCCGGAAGGAATCGCGATAAGATCTCCGCCCGACTTGCGGACGGAGTCGACGAGCCAGGTTGGAATTGGGTCGTCCCGCAGTCGCGTGAGAAGGATGGAGTGATGCTCAGAAGGCGCGTGTTCCGCGCAGATCTCGATCCAACGGGAAACTGCTCGGGAAGATCCTCCAACATCGTATGCTGTATTAGGACTTATCAAGTGCAGGAAATGGCGCCGACCTCCTGGACAAGGCGATGGAGCAGAAGCTGACCCCCGCAAATACCTTCGACCAATCTCGGCTAAGAGTTGCTCCATTTCGTGACAATAGAAAAAGCCTGGATTCACTTCCCATGCCAGTGTAGCTGCGTAGCGGCACCACTCCACCGCCAGCTCAGGATTGCTGGTTGTGGCTGCTTTTCGAGCGCGGCGAAGAGCGCGGGAGAACTCCTTTGCGACCTGGTGCTGTAGCGGCGCTTCCATTTTTCGGGAGTACTCCGAGGATTTCACTTCGGGTTTCGGTTCTTCGCGCGCGAAAATGTCACAGGCTTTCTCTATCGGCAGCTTACCCCATGCATTCGAGATTACCTGTCGATTCACCCCGCCGCTTTGGGCGCGGCACACCATCTTCTTACAACCTCCGCAATCTTCGGCATGTTCAACTCGTGGAGGACGTTGTGATGGTCGAAGGCCACGTACTCCTCCTTGATGCCACGCCGCGCATACGATCTCCATCCAAAGCGGGCGGCGGCGCTCAGGGCATCAAGAGAGCACGGCTCATTTGCACTCAGAATGTGCAGGCAAGAGGTGCCCACGGGGCGGACCTTATAGAACGGGTAATCATCGAGTTGGGACCATTCAATAACCCTGCGAATCACGAAAACACGCTCGATTGGAACGAGGAATCGGCGGAAAGCTACACCTGCGGACCAAAGCAGCTGGCGCAAGAATCTGCGAAGATTGCGCCTTAATCCCGGATGTCTGCTTGTCCAAAGCCGTTTCCACTGACGCCCGATGGCTCCCACCAAGATTCGCCAATCGCGCAAGAAGCTTGGAAATCCGGGCAGTAAAGTTTCAATGAGAATGACCCGGGCTTCCTGTCCCTCGAGCGAAAGCTGACGGGCCGCCTCAATGGCAACGACACCTCCGAAGCAGTTTCCACAGACAAAGTAGGGCCCCTGGGGTTGCGCACGGCGAATGAGCGCTATCGCTTCTGCCGCAATGTGTTCGAAGGTAAAGAGCGAGCGGCTGTACCACGTATTGGCTGGGCGCACGACGGACAGGTCTATCTCGCCCTGCAAATGCTTCGCCAGCCGGCGGAATGGGAGGCCCTCGGCTCCATCAGGGGGAAAGCAGAACAGCCGCGTGTGAGTGCCTCCCTGGCCGACGGAAAAGATCTGTATGTCGCAAGAATCCCCATAGGTCGGCTTGGGTGGCGATGGAACTCCTACCAGACCGGCAAGATGCCCGAGCGTAGGCTCGTCAATGAAGCTCGCGGCCATGGCACTTGTCTGGGTGCCGAAGCGCTGGTCAACCTCGGCGAGCATATTAATTGCCGCCAGCGAGTCGCCACCTGCCTCGAAGAAGTCCTCATCGAAGCTGAGGTCCTCGCGGTCCAACATCCGCGCCCAGATTTCGTGGAGATTGATAACAATGCCATTGGCCTTCAACTGTTCTGAGAACTCGGCGGGCGTCGGCGCAGTGGCGTTGGTGCCGCTGACCTGCTCGGTCAGCATCCATCGCTGCGGTTTGCCCAGCTCACCTCGCGGAATCTCATCGACGAAGTGAATGCGGTGCGGCACCTTGAACGAAGCCAACTGTTGCGACGCATGGCGTCGCAGCTCGCGCGCGCTCACCTGCGACTCCGTTCCAGTGCGCAGCACAACGGCGCAGGCCACGTCCTCGCCCAGCGTGGGATGAGGCACTGCAAAGGCAGCTGCCTCAAGCACCGCGGGATGGGTCTCGAATGCCGCATCGACTTCGCCGGGCAGAATCTTCTCCCCGCCGCGGTTGATCATCTCCTTCAGCCGGCCGGTTACAAACAAGTTCCCGTCTTGATCCAGACGGCCCAGATCTCCCGTTCTGAACCAGCCTTTGTGAAAGGCTGCGTCAGTGGCTTCAGGATCGTCGTAGTAGCCGGAGAAAACCGCGGCGCCACGTACAACGATTTCCCCTTCTTCCCCTGAGAGCAGCAACTCTCCCGAAGGAGCCATGATGCCGATTTCCGAGCCGCAAGACCGCCCGGCAGCATTGGGCACGAGATGGATAGGAGGGAAAGCCTCGATCGCGATGTAGTGGGCTTCCGTCGCGCCGTACCCATTCAGCACGGGCACGCGCAAGACCTCTTCCAGTTCCTGCCTCACCTCATTTGGCAGCGGTGCTCCTGCAGATTGAAGGAAGCGTAGAGAGTGAGGAGCGGACGGCGGTTCATTTCTAAGCTGCAAAAGGGCGCCCTGATGCACCGTCGGCGTGCAAACGTACCAAGTGGGTCTTTGGTCGTTCAGCCAGTGAATATATGCAGATGGATCGAAGCCTTCAGTGGCGATCACAGCGCCGTCGGCGAGCCATTGAGCGAGTGCGCTTTCCATGCCCAACCTGTGGCAGAGCGAAACCATCAGCAATAGACGGTCAGCGGATGTTAATCGAGCGGCATCACGCGTTGATTCGTTTCCGGCGTCGAGATTGGCAGGCGACAAAGGCACGATCTTTGAATTGCCCGTTGTCGCCGAGGTAATCAGAAACAGGATGGCATTCGTCGTCTCCACCGTCGTAGTTCGCACCGCATCGGTGGTGCGAATCTGCCATTCATCCGGAGATTCACCATTACGGACATTCAGAACAATTACTCCCGATTGAATCGCCGCTTCGGTCTCCTCCTTAAACTCCTGTGACGTAATCAGCGCGGTGGCAGACAATCGACGCAGATGCGACTCTACTTCAGAGGCTGTTGTCTTGGCTTGCAGAGGGATGGCGACATGCTGGTTCAGCACACCTGCGACCGCGAGAACCTGCAGGGCGCCCTGCGGCAGCAGTACAGCGACTCTTTGTCCAGGGCCAACGCCAGCCTCGCGAAGCCGGCGGCTGATGGCCTCAATCTGTTCCCATAATTCTTGATAGTTAAGAGTTATTCCTTCCGGCTCAATGAGTGCGGGCGCTTGCGGTGCGGCCACAGCATAGTGCGCGATCGCCCGGAGTGCATTACAAGAAAAGGTGCGCATCGGTCATGCTCCGCGGATCATTGACGCAGAAAACATTCGCCTGCATTGCTGTATGCGACCCTTGAACGGCTTCACAATTCTGATTGTAAATGAATTCTGAGAGCGCCCGACGACAGTGGCTTCGGGAAGTACGATGCGCAAGACTCTGCCGGCACGGCGTTCCACAACCACTTCGGCCCCTGGCAATTGACTCAGTGCGCTGCTCCGTAGAATGATAAGACACACAGGAAATCTTCATTTGGACGCGCAGTCGACTGTTCCCGCAAATATCGACCACACGCGAATCAAGAAGCGTGCCATCAGCAACGCGTCTGTGCTCAACGAAGCTTATATGGAGCCCAAGCCGTGCTCTTATTCACGCGGAATGAGAATCGAACTGAATGGCTTGACGGTCCTCCTTATCTCCGGAACGTTTTCCAACGATGAGCACGGCAAAACCGCTCACGTTGGAGATTTGCGAGGACAGGTGAGGCGCACGTTCGAAAACATTTCCGGCCTGCTTGCCAGCGAAGGGTGCACCTGGCACGACGTGGTGCGGACGACATGCTATCTGCGCGATATCGACCGGGATTACGATGAATTCAACCTCGCGCGCACCGCTTTCTACAATGAGCTGAATCTCAATCCATTACCAGCGTCTACCGGAGTCCAGGCCAGACTATCCCGGCCCGAACTGCTTGTCGAGATAGAAGCCATCGTAATGTTTCAAACGAGAGACAACGTTGATAATAGTGGACAATGACTTTCCGATGCACGAAATCATCGATCAAGCAGCTATCAAAATCAATCTCCCGATCATCAAGCATGCCGTAAGCAACCAGAAACTATTAAACAAAACGTACGCCGACTCTGACGCGAAGTAACGGACGCCGAAAACCTCATTCTCCCAGGCAATTGCTATCGCCGTTTACATTCGATCACAGAATAAGCTCCGGCGGGCACGACGCGATTGAGGGAGAAGCCCGCGTTCTGCACCAGTTCTCGGAATTCGGCCTCGGTGCGTTCTCTGCCGCCCAGCACCAGCATCATCAGGTCCATAATCCCCACGGGGCGCGTGGCGGAGTCAATGAGTCCCTCAATGATGAGCAGCGTGCCGCCAGGCTTCATGGCAGCGCGCACATTCAACAGGATCTTCACTGCTTCGTCATCCTGCCAATCGTGGATGATTCTCCGCAGCAGATAGGCATCGCCGCCCTCAGGAACGCTATCGAAAAAGCTGCCGGACATGATTGTCGCTCGCCTGGCCACGTCGCCTTTGAAGGTGTCCTTCGCCCCAGCGACTACTTGCGGTTGATCGAACAAGATTCCTTCTAGCTTCGGCACTGCTGCAAGAACATGGAGAAGGAAGACGCCATTGCCTCCGCCCACGTCAACCAGCCGATTGAGACGCGAAAAGTCATACGCCTTCAGCAGCGCAGGCGTTGTCCAGAGTATCTCCTGCGTCATGACTCGGTTGAAGACCGCGGCCTCTTCCGGGTGTTCGCCAAGATAGGGAAAAAAGCCCTGCCCAAATACGCGATCGAAAGCTGCTTCCCCCGTCCGCACCGACTCCCCAAGCTCCCCCACAGAACGCCAAATAAAAGACGCCGGCAGAAATACTCCTTCAGCCCACAGGGACTGGGGATGGTCCCTGCGCAGAATCTCGGTGCCAGGCGAGTTCTTGTAGCGGCCATCCGGCAGCCTCTGGAACATCTCAATACTCGTGAGCGCGCGCAACAAACGTTCGAGAGTTGGCGCATGCGCGCCGCATTCGGTGGCCAACTCTGCGGCGGACTTGGGACCCAAGGCAAGAAGGTCAGGAACGCCGAATTTGACGGCCGCATGGATTGCCTGCGCCGCGAGAATGCCGGGATAAATATAGTCGAGTGCTCTAGGCGGCATGTTCCTCTCCTTTCTGCCGGCCGACGCAGGCTCAATTCAGCTACTCTACAATAGACTCGTCATGCTCCATTCAGATCATGTCGCTCTATCCGAGGCGGCCAAATAATGTCTTCCGATAGCCAGCCGACGGCGGCGGTTGCCACCACCATCATCAGGAGTTCGGATTCCGCCTGGACGCTGGGATGGGCCGATCTCGAGCGGCACCGTGAACTTCTCTACTTTCTCACCTGGCGCGATATCAAGGTCCGCTACAAGCAAACGGCGCTCGGAGTTGCGTGGGCTATTCTCCAGCCGCTGGCCGTTGCGCTTGCGTTGGCCGTGTTTCTGGGGCGTATGATTCATTTGCCCTCGGATGATCTCCCCTATCCGGTCTTTGTCTATGCCGGTATGGTTCTCTGGCAGCTCTTTGCCCAGGGTTTGACCGAATCCAGCAACAGCATTGTCAACAACGAGCGGCTGATCTCCAAAGTCTATTTCCCACGGCTTCTCGTGCCCCTTTCTGCGATCCTGGCTAGCCTGCTCGATTTTGTCATCAGTCTCATAGTGCTGGTTTTGTTTCTCGCATACTTTCGCATCGCGCCGACCGGCGCCGTTGCGCTTTTTCCGCTCTTCGTGTTGCCGGTGATCCTGTCCTCACTGGGCGCGGGCCTGTGGCTCTCCGCGCTCAGCGTTAAGTTTCGCGATGTTCGCTATACGGTCAGCTTTCTCGTGCAATTCTGGTTTTTCGCGACTCCTGTTGCGTACCCGGCCAGTTCGGTACCTGTGAGCTGGCGCATGCTATATGAGTTGAATCCGATGGTTGGGGCTTTGGAGGGCTTTCGCTGGGCGTTGCGCGGCGAAGGAGCTTTTCCTGCCCGGTCCGTCATACTCGCCATCATCACGGGCACGGCTTTGTTGTTGACCGGCCTTTACTACTTCCGCAGAACCGAGGACACCTTTGCGGACTTCATCTGACAGTGGCGCCCCCTTCGCAATTCGTTGCGAAGGCATCGGCAAGCGTTATCGGATCGGCTTGCGTCCGAGCTATCGAACTCTGCGCGAAACGATCTCCGCGGCAGTGCGCGCCCCGTTGCGGCGGATTGCCCGGCGTGGCATGCCCGCAAACGACGAGCGCGACCTTTGGGCGCTGCGCGATCTGTCGCTGGAGGCGCATCACGGCGAGGTACTCGGAGTCATCGGGCGAAACGGTTCCGGCAAATCCACTCTGCTGAAGATCCTGTCGCGGATTACAAAACCAACTGAGGGGCAGGCGGAGATTCGGGGCCGGGTCGGCAGCCTGCTCGAAGTTGGGGCCGGTTTTCATCCGGAACTTACCGGAAGAGAAAATATCTTTCTCAATGGAGCAATCTTAGGCATGACCCGCCGGGAGATCGAGCGCAAATTCGACGAGATCGTGGAGTTTGCGGAATGTGGCCGCCTCTTGGACACTCCGATAAAGCACTACTCGAGCGGGATGTATGTTCGCCTGGCCTTTGCGGTTGCGGCCCATTTAGAAACGGAGATTCTGTTAGTAGATGAAGTTCTGGCCGTGGGCGACGCCGCTTTTCAGAAAAAGTGTCTGGGCAAGATTGGCGATGCTGCAAAGCAGGGTAGAACTGTACTGTTTGTCACTCATAACATGACGGCTGTCGAAAGCCTGTGTACACGAGCCATCTGTCTACACGAAGGCCGAGTTATCCTGGAAGGTCAGCCCGCTGCGGTTACATCCCGTTACCTGCAGAATTGGCTTCCCGCTTTCAAAGATGTGGTCCATGACAATATTGAGACGGCGCCGGGAAACGAAATGATCCGCCTTCATCGGGCGCGCGTTCGACCGCTCAATGGGTCTCCCACGGTCCCGCTCACAGTGCGTACTGCTTTTGTGGTGGAGTTTGAATGCTGGAAGCTTGCTGTACAGAGCCGGTTGGATTTAGCGGCGGAAATGTTCAACGAGCAGGGTGTCAGCGTGTTTGCCACCGCGGAGAATCGTGAATCTCCGGCTCCGGCGGGGCTGCTGCGCAGTTCATTTATCGTACCTGCCGATCTGATGAATAACGGTACTTACAGACTCCGCCTTGTGGTATTTCTGAATGGCATTGGCGCTACTGTGGTCGCTGATTGGGAGGACCTTTTGGTTTTCGAGATTCAGGATGCTGCCAGTGAGTTGCGTGGCGCATTTCACGGAGATTGGCCGGGTGTGGTGAGGCCGAACCTGGCATGGAAAACCGAATTGCTTGAGCCGCTTCCGGTTTCTGTCGCAGGCCTTCAAGGCAACGGATAATGCTTCTAGCATGTTGGCTCGGAGCCGTGCCGCTTCCTGATCTACGATTTGCTTGCCGGCCCACCGGCAGGTTAGTTCTTGAACGAGATTTTAGATGACAAAGATATCCATTGCCATGGCGACCTATAACGGAGAGCGTTTTGTTCGCCAGCAGCTTGACAGTTTTTCCCGGCAGACATTGCTCCCATCCGAGTTGATTATTTGTGACGACGGATCGACAGACTCCACGGTGAGTATCATTAACGAATTCGTTCTTTCGGCTCCGTTTCCTGTTGTTATCGTTCATAACCCCGCACGACTCGGCTACACCGCTAATTTCCTCCAAGCGGCACAGAAGTGCCAGGGAGAGCTCCTTGCGTTTAGCGATCAAGATGACGAGTGGCTCCCACAAAAGCTTGCTCGCATTTTCCAAGCCAGCCGGGAGTCGGATGCCTTTCTCTTTGCGCATGCGGCCGAGTGGATAGACGAGGATGGCAATCCAATGGGAGTTGTCTACCCTACCAACCGCCGCTTTCGAAAATACCTGCGGAAGAACGATTTCTCCGGGCATGCAATCGTGATCAGAAAGTCGCTCCTGGAAATGACCTCAAGCTCTTTGACGCCCGATAACTATAAAGAAGTGGCAGGCGAGGTCGAGTTCGGCCATGACGTTCTGCTCCTGGAAATCGCAAGCGCGATGGATAAGGTGCGGTATATCCCCGAAGTCTTGATGCGGTGGCGTGTCTATTCAGACACCAATCACGAATGGACAAAGGTGTTCAAAGCGCCTACCCGCGCCAGAACCTCCCTTTTGCGGCGGATCTTTCCCTCTGACCTGGCAGAGAAATACAGGGAAAGCGAGGCATATAATCGCAAGCACTCCGTCTTGCTGTCAGGCATGCTCCGCGACATGGAAACCTTTGGAGGAGACGCGACGTTAGCTTCTGGACGCCTCGTTAGGTTGATGAATCTGATGACAAAACGAGCCGATGTCATGGAATTGCGCGCCCGATATTACGGGCGTCTGTCGCGCAAGGAACGGATTAAGCTGATGCTTCGAGGCGCCGCTATGGGGCAGTATCGAAACGCCGCAAAAGGCGGAGTTGGAATTCACAATGCTCTTCGAGATATCCTTGCGTGCCTTTTGACTTAGTGCGATCGACTTAGCGAGACATTATGATAGGTGCCTTATCAGAAGTATATTGCCAAGTTATCATTACGATGCTAACCACTACAGCAGTTTCGGAATTGGTGTAGACCGAATGCACTCAGCAAAGTGGCATTTTCATCAAGAAAATGCCACCTTTTAATGCTCTCAAAAAGTCTACGTTAATTCCGAAACTGCTCTAGCAGCGGGCGATAGAGATTACCTCCCCACCCTGGCCAGAATCCCGCGCCGCCTTCCAAACCAATTCACTCACTTCACACTCGGCCTAAACTGCTTAAATCAGCAGGCGCAAAACAAGAGGTTTCGACGTTATCGAGCGGAGAAATCCCCAAGAGTCAATGCGGCTGCTTGCCTCTTCTGCGGCGCGAAAAAGTCTGGCCATTTTCAGAGGGTACAATGCACGTATGGGAAGGAAGGAAAGCCCTTGGAATAACGCGTCGCCGGAACCGCTCCGCAACAAGGTGATGCGGGCGTTTGGGCCGGCGTGGACGACACGTCTACGCTGCATTGTTAAAGGACGAGGGCTTCCATGGTGGGGAAATCTCCGGCGAGTAAAGCCATTCTCAAACGATTTCGGGTGGGATCGGGGTACACCAGTTGATCGGTATTATGTTGACCGGTTCTTCGAGCGGCATCAGGCCGACATTACCGGGGACGTCCTGGAAATCGATCGGAGCACTTACACGCACAGGTACGGTCACGATCTTGGAATTGTTCATAGCGTAGACATAGATCCAAAATCCGACCCTACGTTTCTTTGCGACATTGCCCATTGCGAGAACATTTTGCCTTCGGAGGCCTACGATTGTTTCCTGCTTCCATGCACTCTCCAGCACTTCCGCGAGCTTGAGCTTTGTTTGCGGAATGTTCTTCGCGTGGTAAAGCCCGGCGGTGTCATTCTCGCCAACGCCGCGGGACTCTTTCGCCTTGACAAGGTGGGTCTTGATTTCTGGCGCCCTACACCTGACGGATGGCGGGAGCTGCTTCAGCGCGTGTGGCCGGACTGCACGGTTGTCGTGGAGGCCGAAGGCAATTGCTTAGCCGTCGTGGCCATCAATCTCGGACTGGCGCTTGAAGAACTGAAGCCTGAGGAATTGGATGATTACGATGCGCGCTTTCCCGTTGTAACCAACATCTATTGCCGTAAGGCCAAACGCTGAGGGACATGACGCATTGGGTTGAATTTCAAAGCATCTTTATCGCATTTACGCGCTTACAAACATCGGCCATTGCGACGATCCGAGAAGGCCATTGATGATTAGGATTTCAGTCATCATTCCCACGTATAACCGGCGGCATGTTCTGGAGCGCACGCTGCCAGGGGTTTTGGCGCAGGATTTTCCGCCGCAAGACTACGAAGTGATTGTTGTGGTGGACGGGTCGACCGATAGTACGGCCGAACTGCTGCGCGACCTGAAGCCAAAATGTTCCTTGCGCGTGTTGGAATCGCAGCACCGTGGCGCAGGCGCCGCGCGGAATGTGGGTATTCGAGCCGCAATTGGCGAGCTCGTATTATTTCTTGACGACGACCTCATCACCGCGCCCGGTCTCCTGGGGCAGCACTGTGCAGCACATGCTGGAGCCGATCCATGTGTGGTACAGGGCCGCATGTATATCGCGCCCGACAGTTCGCAAACGATCATTCGCTATGCTATCGAACGTATCGGAGATGCCTACTATCGCCGCATGAGTCCGGACATGGATTTGCGCTTTCCCGAGGGAACGTCGTCACTCGACGCGCTCTCCTATCTCGTCAATAGCTCAATGCCTCGGGATATCCTTTTACAATGTGGAGGATTCGATGAGCAGTTTCTAGCTGCCGAAGAACTGGACTTAGGCTTGCGCCTGTGGAAGATGGGGCTGTCGTTCCGTTACCGGCCGGACGCAATTGTCTACGAATATTATGTGAAGTCTTCAGGAGCTTTCTTGCAATCGCAGGCAAGAGCTTTGGGGGCGGGCGATCTTCGTGCGAGCCGCAAGCATCACGAGTACCGGCCCTGCTGTGGCTTGTCTAGGTGGGCAGACAGCCATGCCTGGAAAAGATGGTTGTGGAAAGCACTAACAAGCTTACCGATGTCGTTCGTTCCGCTTCTGTCGCTGCCGCTTCGTTTGGAAAGGTTTTTTTATCGATTCCCAACAATCCGAGAGTTCGCACTGCGCTATCTAAATGCGGTGGACACCATTGCGTACTTCGAAGGCGCACTCGCCGACGCCGGCTCCTGGAAGGCCCTGGAAGACGAGTTTGGCCGAAGCTGTCCGTCACTTCTCTATCATCACATTGGCCCTGCGCAGCCCGGCGCCAAACGTGAATTGACCGTATCGCCCGAGCGTTTTGAGCATCAGATCCGATGGTTGGCTCGCAAGGGATATGCCGGCATTAAGCCTTCCGATTGGCTCAACTGGATTCTCTACGGGACCAGCCTGCCTAAGAAGCCAATTCTCGTGACATTCGACGATGCTTATGCCGACACCGCCAATTATGCCCTGCCGATTCTTAGCAAGTATGGATTTAGCGCTGCCGTGTTTGTTGTGACCAAACGGTTGGCTGCGACCAACACCTGGGACGAGGCGAAGGGCTGTGGCACGCTCCAACTAATGACCGCTGAACAGATTCAGTACTGGGCGCGTCAGGGAATCGAGTTTGGTGCGCACAGCCGAACACACCCGCATTTGACGACACTGTCTGCTTCCGACCTGGAAGCAGAGGTGGTCGGCGGCAAAAACGACCTTACCGCAGTTCTGGGTTATCCTCCCGTCGCGTTTGCATATCCCTACGGAGAATACAACGACGCGGCTTGCGATTTGGTCCGAGGAGAGTTCGGTCTGGCATTCAGTGTGGAAGAAGGGCTAAATTATCTTTCGGGCGATCCGCATCTTCTGAAGCGTGCTTATGTTGGTCCCGGTGATTCGCTCATTGAATTTGCTCTCAGCGTCCGCCGGGGTGGGATCAGGAGACTGCGTGACTGGCGCATCAAGCTGGCCCTGCGCACGCGGCTGAAGCGGGCCTCCGCATTGGCTCGCTATCATCCGTAAAATAGTATGAGTCCCTTTTGAGATGGGCGCTGGTCATCGGGATTCCACTGCGATGGCCTTTAAGGCCAGTGATCGCGTGGGTAGCGGCGCATCAGGTCGCAACGTACCTGCCAGGTAGAGTCGTGCCCAGAAGCCGGCGAGATCACTCGAGGTCTGCACGGGCCGCCAATTGGACGCAAGCAGACACACAACAAGCCGCACCCGATGCGGAGCGAGCCGAGGCGTTTCATCCATTCCCAAAAAGTCCTGCGACCGTTTCAAGCGTGTTTGCTATTTGTCCCTGAGCTTCCTGGTGCGGAAGAAGAGCAGGGCTGCGTTGAAGCTCTCACCCAGCAGCACAGGCCATCCGCAGGAAATGATTTCACCGGGGTCCGGAGAATCTCGCGGCCAGGTTAGCGGCTTTCGCAGCGCACGGCGAGAAAAAAAGCGCAGAAGATCCAGGCGGTGGCCGGGATACTCAGAAAACAGCAACATCGAATAAGCAATTTGATTGCGAGCTTCCAGCTTGATATTGTCTGACTTCTGACAGGTATGGAAGACGATCGCGGCGGGAACATAAGCGGCGCAGTAACCGAGCGAGAGAAAGTGTACGAAAGCGTGGTGTTCTTCCGCGCCGTGGAACGGGGCGCCCCTGCCGAGACGTTCATCAAAGACTTTCCATCCTTTGCACGCTACTTTTCGCATCGCCATGTTGGCGCCAATGCCCAACCCGCCAAAGGCCGCAATCTCAAACCATTGACGGTCTTTGTTGCTGAGGAAACGAGTTGGCGCTTGGTTACTGCCGCCGGCGCGAGACTCTGGTGAGATGGTCCTGCCGGTCACTACGGCTACACGCGGGTCCGCGAACGGCTCAAGCAGCAATTTCAGCCAGCGCTCATCGGGCACAGCGTCATCGTCTAAATACGCAACAATCTCGGAGTTGCTATCGGCCAGTCCTCGATTGCGTGCGCGGCTCAACCCCTGGATTGGCTCAAAGGTATAGACTGCAGCAAATTCCCGGGCAACAGCTTCTGTCTCTTCGTCTCCCGAAGTGTTATCGACGACGATCACCTCATCTGGTGTGCGTTCCAGGTGAGCGATGCCTTCGAGGCATTTCCGCAAAAGTGTTGGACGATTTCGCGTGCAGATGACAATCGTGGTTGTCAGGTCCGATTCCTCAAAGACGCGAGGTGTGTCAAGCGGCGTCGGATGGCGGGCCAAGGACTTCAACCAGTAAACCTCCCGTTCAAGTTAAAGGCGCGCCAATCAAGATTTCCAGGCGATCCACCGATTCTGACTCAAAAGAGGCCGAACACAACAAATGCCCCACACTTGAACGGTGTGGGTATTTTATCAGAAGATCGAGGGAAACACCTCGGAGTGATGCTCGTCCTCAAGAAGACGGATGTGTGTCATTTTGTCGATGATAACGACAGCGTCAGTTGACGAAAGTCCGAGAGCGGCGGTACTGTCGACAGCTTTCAGTCTGTACGGCTCCCGCTCACAATCGAGCCGCGCCGAACGGTTTCGGCCGTGAAAGCAAGCCGCGCGGTTTAATGCGACCGGCGCAGAAGTACGTGCAATCCTGCCTGACCAACCTCACGCGGTGATCAGCGCAAAGTCTTATGGATCCGACACTTTATAATTGACCTTCAAGATGCTCTCTATGGGTCGCGATGTTAACGACACCCTCAAACCGAATAAAGAGATCATCCGCATCAATGAAGCAGAAGCAATGTAGGTCTGAATGGCAGACAAACAGCTCCAGGCTCGCAGACACATTTGGCTGCCCTCATGGCTGGGAACTTTCGTTATCGTCGTGATCTACGCGGCTGCCATGATCTCGACGAATACCCACTTTACAATTCTGGACGACGAAAGCACCATCGTTGCGTGCGCAGGTAGGCAGCCCTTAACGATTCTGCAGGACTTTGTCTCGGGGAAACCTGCAAATGAACACCCGCCTTTATCGGAAATCTTCCTGCATTTCTGGCTAGCCGCGACAAACTACTCGTTCTTCATGCTTCGTGTGTTCGCCAACCTCTTTTTCATCGCCGGGATCCTGATCACTGGTCTATCCTCGCGGAAAATCTCCGGAAAGGGCGCGTATTGGGCCACGCTTGCTGTTGGCTTCCTCTGGCCCTTTGCGTTTCAATACGGGCGCATTACCGGATGGTACTGCTTTTGCATGTTTCTCGTGGCATGGCTCACCTGGGCCTACCTGCGGATACTCGACGATCATGATCGCTGGTCATGGGTTTCCTTTGGGATCGCAGCGTTATTGATGGTTTGGTCCAATTACTTCGGGGTCGTTCTTCTCCTGTTATTTCTTGCCGACTTAGTGATATTTCATCGGAAGTTAGCTGCAAGGCGCCTCCGCTCACTCCTCGTGGTAACAACACTCGTCGCATTCAGTTTCTTGCCACTCCTTAACGTTGCCACCTTTGACCTGCGGCACAATACCGCGCCAATCGCGTCTGCTATCGACCTGAAGAATGCGCTCGCCACATTCGGCTTTCCGGTCTTCTCCATCTTCGGCTCGGTCGCCGTCGCGCCGTGGTATCTACCGCTCAGTATCCCCATTCTTGTGGGCACGATTCTTCTACTCGCGGCCATCTGGTTCAGTTCCGGCCGCCGCTGGCTTATCTATTTCATTCTGGCGATGGTCTTGCTGGCACTTAGCGGACACATGAGTGTCAAGCGGGTTCTTTTTCTGCTTCCGTGGCTGTTTCTGGCCATTGGAATTTCCGTAACGAGCCGCACATCCCGCTATTCCAAGCTGTCAGCGGTAGCAATTGCCGTCCTGGTCATCACGGGTTGGATAGGCATCGTGTCTGGAAATCACTATGCCACCGCAAACCTATACGAGCCCTGGGGCAAGGTTGCTGAGGTCGTGGCACAGGATGCGCGCCGTGGGGCGACCATCATCAGCGTAAATCCGCCGTTTTTTCTTTATCTCGACTACCAGCTTGGTCTTGAGTCTGACACCAAGGCCGCTGAGACGGCTTACCTTGGTGAGGCTATCTATCGCTCCCATGGGTATGCCATTTTACAGCCGGACGATTGGCAGACATGGGCTGGGAAACTCCACGGGAAGGTCGTGCTGGTGAACGGATCTGGGTTCTCGGAGCAGGTAGAGGAACAGAACGCCTTGAACGATGCATTGCATCTGCGCTGCAAGGTCCTGGGCGATTACCGTGCCGCTGCCGATCCTGCTGCCCTGTGGAAAGCACGATTCGCCAAAGACGCCCCGATTCTTGCCTACCGCACCGACGTAATCTGGTACGATTGCCCGCACTGATCTTCCAGCACAGCACAAGGCGCACGGGGCTTTCGATCACAGATTTCGGCGTGTCAAACCCACACTCTCTAAAGATTCAGGGAGTTTGCACCAGGACTGAAGGAGAACCGGCTTAAGAGTCCATTGTCCTCATCGGACCGAAACGATGGCCTATCTTTGCTCATGCCGCGTTGGTCTGAAGTCATATGAGGCGCCGATGGTAAAGCCGTTGGGGTTGAGGTCGTGAGACCCGAAGGTGTGGTGCCAGTACTGGTACTCGTAATCACCGCGTATCCAGATATGCCCCCAAGCGTGGTACTCCACCCCTGCGCCGGGCGACAGGACCAAAAAAGTGTCATGCGTATAGATAGTCGTGCTGGGAAAGTCGATGCTGCCGATGCCGCCCATATATTTGACGTAAGGACGGAAGTTGCGATAGTGGTTCCAGGCGTACATCGGCCCGACCTCAGCGGTATCTTGGCGCATCCGGCTGAATCCCGCCGGAAGGCCATAGTTGATATCATGCCCTGCGGCCTCAAAACCAAGGCCATTCAAAACCGTCGGCATCCGGTTGGGATACCAGTCGACCCACGCCGAGATACCTTCCATTCTTTTCCCAGGGCCCCAATCGAGGAGGAAATCGGAGAAACCGGCGCCAACGACGACCTGCACGCTACCTTGGCGGGCAGCTGGCGTGACTTGGGAATAGACGGGAAATACCGAGGCGACAAACAGCGCTGCGGGAACGAGATTGAGGGGGAGCTTTAAACGCATAATGTCTCCTTCAGGGTTGACGAACACACCCCCCTGGAGCAATACCTCTTTGGGGGGAGGGTCATTATTGCTTTTCCAAAGTTGCAAGGCAGAAACTCAGCAGGACTGCAACGACTGACGGGGCGGCTCTTTCCAGAAGGCTTCCCGCACCTTTGGGCCCTAATCCAGACTTCACATTGCGCTGTCCAGATTGTAAATATACGGCCCGATGACCCGGCTCACGATCTTTTTGCATTCCTCCAGAGGCCACGAACCCAGGTGTACACAGCGAGCTGTTTGCTCGGACTGGAAAAGTCACGAATTGTTGCATTCCGAAGCGATTTCATGGCCACTTCCTCGTCAACCCAAGCCGGCGTCTAAAGTTGTATTCGCCTCCATGCCAAGCCGATCCAGCCGGCAGCGGCAAGGCTTCAATCCTCAGGAGGGCGCCTTTGAACGGCCCCCTCCATTCGTCCACTCAGGAACATCAAATGGACGAAAGAACGAGGGTATGAGCTGAAGTGTGCCGAGCGAGCACAGTCAATCAGGGCATAAAGGCAGGTCAAAACTGGTCCCTCGCCGACGCCGTGCAACACACCTTTCATATGCCCAGGGGAGGATGCCGCAACCAGGTCCCTCCCAAGGTTTTACCGGAAAACGGCGGGAGCCGAATCAGACAGGCTGGCCGATGCCGAAGGATATAATGTCTTCACACGAAAGGTTTCAGTACCTCCAGCCAAATTTTGGCGTCACTCTCCGCAGCTCCGTGCGGTCGTGAAGGGCATATTGCCTGGCCTAATGCTGACGGGATTCCGTGCAACTGGCCTGATTGATGATAGAAAAACTTCATCCTGGCGACTCAATCGCTGATTTGTGTGTGGTTGGCTCGGGCCCTGTGGGAATGGCTCTGGCATTGGAGTTTGAACAGCTTGGTCGAGACGTGGTGGTCCTGGAGTCCGGTGACGACGAGGTTAATACCACGATTGCGGAGGCATCCCACGCAGAAATTGCGGATGCGCGCCGGCACGCCGAAATGGATCTGGCAGTCTGTCGCGCCCTCGGCGGTACGTCATGGACGTGGGGCGGGCGCTGCGTGGCCTTTGATGAAGTGGACTTCCTGGATCGCGATTTCGTGCCAGACGCGCACTGGCCCGTCACCCAACAAGCCATCCAGCCCTGGTACAAACTCGCCAGCAAGTATCTCCTGTGCGGCGACGATTCATTTGCCATTCCCTATGCGCGCAAGCTTACCGATGGGTTGACGCTCGATTTTGTGGAGCGCTGGTCGACCGAGCCGCGCCTCATCCTTGCGCATCGCAATGCATTGTTGCGCTCGCCGCGGGTCAAAATCGCTCTGAGAAGCACAGTCACGGGGTTGAATCTCACTCACGATGGGCAGACGGTGGAAAGCCTGATCGTTGACACGCCCAGCGGAAGCCGCACCTTCAGGGCACGG
The DNA here is from genome assembly GCA_964486495.1 of uncultured Occallatibacter sp. Taxonomy (GTDB): domain Bacteria; phylum Acidobacteriota; class Terriglobia; order Terriglobales; family Acidobacteriaceae; genus Telmatobacter. The sequence continues at coordinate 2,991 of CAZANC010000016.1, read as the reverse complement.
CAGATCATTCTGGCGGCGGGCGGTGTTGAAACAACACGGCTCTTGCTCCACTTCCAACAGAGTCACCCGCACCACTTCGGTGGTGTCGATGGGCCGCTCGGCCGCTACTACATGGGGCATCTTTCCGGAAAGATTGCGAGCATTCAGCTCGACAGGCCGGACTCCTTCACGGACCTCGACTTCAAGCTGGACAAAAATGGCGCCTTTTACCGCAGGCGCTTCATGCTGACCACTAATGCGCAGACGGCGAATCGTGTTTTGAACACTTCATTCTGGCCGGACAACCCGCCGTTTTACGATCCCAACCATCGCAGCGGAGTGCTTTCCTCGGTCTTTCTGGCTCTAGCTTTTCCGCCCACGGGGCGCTATCTGCTCCCTGAGGCGATTCGCCTGGCTCATACCGGTCCAAGGCCGTACCAGCTTGCCGCCCATCTGCGCAACGCCATTCTGGGCGCGCCGCGTGGAACTGTTGACATGGTCCGGATTCTGCGCGATCGATTCCTGCGCAAACCCCGCAAACCGGGCTTTCTGGTGCCGAACCGTGGCGGCAAATACGCCCTGCACTACCATGCCGAGCAGGTTCCAAGCCCGTCCAGCCGCATCCGGCTGACCGGTGACACCGACGCCTTCGGCGTTCGCCGCGCGAACATCGATCTGCGCTATACCGATCAGGACATCGATAGCGTTGTGGAATCGCATCGGCTGCTCGATCAGGCTCTTCGCGCCAATGGCATTGGTCGCCTGGAGTATTGGGATTCTCCCCAGAAGTTGCGCGAGCATATCTGGGAAACGGCCTCAGATGGATTCCATCAAGTCGGGAGCGCGCGCATGGGGGAAGATCCTGCTCAGAGCGTCGTAGACCCAGACCTGAAGGTGCATGGGCTGTCCAATTTGTACGTCGCCTCGTCGGCCGTCTTTCCCTCCACGGGCCAGGCTAACTCGACGCTGCTCGCCGTCGCATTCGCCATGAGGTTGGCGCACCGGCTGGCTGGATTGAAGCAATAGCGATGTTATTCTACCGCCATGCGCACCAATGAAATTATTCTTTGCGGACCGCAGACGCGGCTCCCTCGCGCATCCGTTCTTGGCTTGGGATGCGCCGCGATGCTTGGCCGTACCGGAAGGCGCGATTCTCTGGCTGCGCTGGGCGCAGCGTATGACGCCGGAATCACCTTTTATGACACGGCGCGCTCGTATGGCTACGGCGCATGTGAAGGATTACTCGGCGAGTTTTTTGCCGGCAAGAAGCGTGATTCCGTCGTCCTATGCACGAAGTTTGGAATTGTGCCGGCAAACCCGAAGGGATGGAAGCAGCGGGTAAAGCCTCTGGCGCGAGCAGCGATACGGCTCTTTCCAGGGCTGCGCGGCATGGCCAGAAAACAGGCCGCGGATCAATTTGCGAGCGGACAGTTCACGGTTGAAATCCTCAAGTCCAGCTTTGAAATAAGTCTGCGTGAGCTGAAAACCGATTACGTTGATATTCTGCTCATGCACGCGGCGCCGATCAGTGCGCTCGAGCAGGACAGTTTGATGGAGGAGCTCGGGCGCCTTGTCGAGGCCGGCAAAGTTCGCATGGCAGGCATTTCCGGCGAAGAAGATGTCATCGGCGCTGTCTTCGCCAATCGGCCCTCGCTGCTAACTACGGCACAGTTCGCCTTGAACATCTTCAATCTGGCTTTTACTGCGCAGACTGTTCGAGCCGCGCAATCAATGTTTCTTGTCGCGAATCATCCCTTTGGCGGGCCAGAAGGCGTCAGCCGTTGCCGCGAGCAGATTGCTCGTATGCGCGCGTCGGCGGAGCTGCCGGCTCTGTTACGTGAAAAGCTGGACCCCGCCGATGAGTCGCTGCTGCCGGAGTTGGTGCTCAACTGCATCCTCAGCGAGACCGGCATCTCCGTCGTGATCCCCTCCATGATGCAACCCAGGCATCTTGAGAGCAACATCAAGGCGGTGGAACATTGCCGCTTCTCGCCCGAAGAACTCACGATGATTCGCCGTGCGGCACAGCACGCTGCATGAGGACGGCACGCATTCGTTACGCAACAAGCAGCGAGTCAAAGCGGAGGAGGCTTGCAATGGAAGTGCTCGCGGCCACAGTGCTGATGGAGTAGGTCAAACCACCGCCGGCTTTGGATAACGGGGCGCGCTTTCGCCTGGTATAAGTTTCATGAGCGATCGCGTTTCGCCGCTATGTGAGAACGATCCACCCATCTCGGTCGAAAACCTTTGCCACGAAGCTGCTCTTCGATGCGTATAGGAGCTCCCGCGCGGCCGCGCTCTTCGAGAAACTGAAAATGCACCTCCAAAAAGACAGCTCGCAACTCCGGCGCAGCCAGCAGGCCGTTCATCCCGGCCAGCACTTCTTCTTCGAAGCCTTCGACATCGATCTTCAGCAAATTGGGCGTCTTCCCTGATCGAGACCAGTAAGAATCCCCACGCATCACAGGGACATCAACACAGTTGGTCGCGGTTGTCTCACCGGCGTCCCATTGCAAATGGTGAAAGGTACTGTCAATCGCTGCGTCGTAGACGACCAACTGACAGACGCCGTCTGAGTCGCTCAGCGCCAACTGTTCGTTCTGTACCCACGGATATTTGCTTGTCTGACGGCATAACTCGCCATAAGTCTCGGGTGCCGGCTCAAATGCTACGACTCTACCGCTGGCTCCAGTCTTCTCGGCAAAAATCTTCGTGTAAAACCCGACGTTCGCTCCCACATCCCACACTAGGTCACCCGCATGCAGTTCTTCGAAAATGGCGTCGTGGAATTCTTCCTCATAATCCCTTAGTGGAAAAATGAGATAGTATAGCCGTTTAAGACCCACACGCCGCGCGATCGATCGCGCCTTGATCATCAAGCTGTTCATATTGACAAGTGTACTAAGAAAAGAAAACGCAAACGGACAATCACACGCCAAAAGGCTGCCGCAACTGGCTCGGGACCTCTTAGAAACTCACTTTCCTTCCCGGGAACCACGTGAGTTGGATGGT
>CAZANC010000015.1:0-24153 GCA_964486495.1 uncultured Occallatibacter sp. | reverse complement strand
CATTGCTGAATGACGGCGCCGTTGCTTGCCATCGGCTCCGGAATTCGATTCACCGAATTCGATTTTTTGTTCGGCTTTTTTGAGGGGCCTGCGTGCAGGCTGCGTTAATGAAAGATGCGCATGAAGTTCGATAAATCGAGCCAGCTCTTGCTGGTCGGCGCGGCCAGCCTGCTGGCGGCCTCGCTCGTCACTGCCTGTTCCCAGTTGACGCAAACCCTGACCGTTGACTTCGTGTACGTGGCCTGCGCCAAGGCAGCCGGCGCCGACAACTACGGCGAGATCAACGTCTTTGAAATCAACTCCGAGTCGGGCCGCATGCGCCAGATTCCCACCTCGCCTTTTCCTTCCCAAGGGCGCAATCCCGTGGCTGAGGCCGTCTCCGTCGATTACGGTAGCCTCTTTGTCGTCAATGAGGACGACAACACCATTGTGCAATTCGGCATTGGCACCGACGGCAAGCTCTACCCCTACAACACCGTCAACACACCGGGAATTTTTCCCCTCGCCATCGCTATTACTAAGTCGAACATGTTTGTCGTCGATCTCTACCAGCCGCTTCCCCTCTGCTCTAACGCCGAGCCGTGCTCGGGGTCGATCGGCGTCTTTCCGCTCACCGCCGCAAGCGGCTCAACGCCAGTTGCTATCGGACCGCCGGCCACCAACTCTGCCGTCAACGGGCAGTACTGGCCGCTCACGCTCTCCGGCGCCAACGCTTCGCACGTCATCGTGCCGACCGCCGTCAACGTTCTTGCTTCAGGCGCCTATGTCTACGTCACCGCTTACGACTCCTCGGCAGCCCCCAACAGGGGCTATGTCTTCGGCTTCGCAGTCGGCTCCGGCGGGGCCCTCGCACCGCTCAACGGCGGCGTGCCGCACGATATGGGAGTTGGCGTCAAGGGACTTGGCATTCGTCCCTCCGCGATTGCGAGCGATCCAACCGGCACCCACGTTTACGTGACGGATGCTACCAACGGCATTGTGGTCAGTTACTCGGTTGCATCCGGGGTACTGACTAATATAGGGGACACTTCGACCGGTAATCAGCCCTCCGCCATCGTCGTCGATCCTTCCTATCCCTACGCTTATGTGGCCAACTCGCTTGACAGCAATGTCACCGCCTATTCGATCTCGTCCAGCGGCGCGCTCACCAGCATTGGCACATACGCCACCGGCTTGCAGCCAGTAGCCATTGGAATCGATCCCTCGACAGAACATTTCCTTTACACTCTCAACTTCCTTGACAACACGGTTTCCGGCTTTGAGTTGAGCACCACAAACGGAACACTTCTCGATTCGCAGTTGTCTCCTTTCCCGAGCAACACCAATCCAACCGCCGTAGCCGCTATACCGCACAACGGCACAGGAGGCGGCGTTCAGCCGTGAGGCCCTGCATTCGTCCAGCTCCGGCGAGGGAGTTGGCGGCAATTCCCCCGATTTACAATAAGCACGGGGACAACATTAACGAGTTTTCTTGGGGCTCCTCTTCACGGGCCCATGACGAAGGAAGCGCATGAAGTTGAGTAAATTGAGCCAGCTTTTTCTGGTCTCTGCAATCGGCCTGATCGTGGCCTCGTTCCTGACTGCCTGTAATCTGGTCACCATTGACTATGTTTTTGTGGCCTGCTCCGCGGGCAGCTCGCCGGGCAGCGACGGCCAAATTTACACCTACGCCGTTGATGCCAAGTCTGGCGCCCTGCGCACCGCTGCATCGCCGGTTGACTCCGGCGGCTCCGGCCCTATCGCCTTGGCCACCACCTCCGACTTTAACAATCTCTACGTCGCCAACAAGGGAAACAACTCCGTTATTCACTTCGCCCTCGATGGCCACGGCAATCTCGCCAAGAAGGACTCCATCACCCTCGTCAACGTCCCCGTCTCCATTGCCGTGAACGCCGCCGGCACTTATTTATATGTCGTCTCCGGAACCTCCTCTGCCACGCTCACTGAGTACGCGCTCAGTTCCGGCGTTATCGGCTCCGCCACCGCAACATTCTCTCTTACTGTCCCCGGATTCTCGACCGACAACATTGTGCCGACGGCCGTCACCGTGCTCGCCAACGGCATGGCCGTCTACGTCACCGCTTATGACAAGTCAGCTTACAATCCCGGCGGCACCACCACCAGCAACGCCAATCCAGGCTGGCTCTTTGGTTATGCTGTCGGTTCGGGCGGCGCAATGACTGCGGATTCGGGCAGCCCCTATCAGGCCGGCGTCAAGCCATCTGCCTTGGCCACTGACCCCATCAGCCGATTCGTTTATGTGACCGACTTCGCTGACGGTCAGCTCATCGGGTACACGGTGCTGTCCGCTAACTCACTGCAGTTCATGATCAACGGCCCTTTCAGAACCGGCAACCAGCCAACGTCCATTGTGGTCGATCCGCGCGGCATCTTTATCTATCTCAGCAACTCGCTCGATGAGACGGTCTCGGCCTATTCGATCTCCCTGCCCACCGGGTCACCTTCGGCCGACGTCGGCCTCGGCGGCTCCGGGGCAACCACCACCGATACCGACCCGGTGTCGATCATCGTGGATCCGGCTGAGGGCGTTTTTGTTTACACCGCCAACTATCTCGGCAACTCCGTCTCCGGCTTCAGGCTCAATCCCAGCGACGGAACCATCGTGCAGACGCAGGCTACTCCTTATCCCACCGGCGCGAACCCGACCGCTTTAATCGCCGTCCCGCATGGCAACCACGCCCTTTCAACTCCCGAGTAGTAATGGACAGTGAACAGTGGACAGTGAGTAGTGGACAGCGAACAGCCACTCTGTGGGCTGGGAGAACCCGCTGGTTTGTCGAGGAGGCAAGGGATGGTTCAGTCTTTTCGCGAACTGCACGTTTGGCAGAGGTCAATGGAGCTGGCAGTTGCTGTTTACCGGCTGACAAAAGCCTTTCCACGGGAGGATCTGTACGGCCTCACCAGCCAGCTGAGACGCTCCGCGGTCTCCATTCCAAGAAACATCGCAGAGGGGCAGGGGAGGCTGAATACTCGCGAGTTCCGTCAGTATCTCGGCGTAGCGCGCGGGTCAAACTGCGAACTGCAAACACAGCTTGAAATCGCCAGGACTCTCGAACTCGGAGAGCCGAAGTCTCTCGACCATGCGCAGGGACTTTCCCACGAAGTTGGGAAGATGCTTTTTAAGTTGCTGGCCGCGCTCAAGGCCAAATCTGACAGTTGACCGCTGCTGTCCACTGTTCACTGTCCACTGTCCACTGTTCACTGTCCACTGTTCACTGTCCCCTCACTTTTCACCACCGTCGTCGCATGCATCCACTCGCGCAATTTCCTTTGCGCCGGCTTCTCGATGAAGTACAGCGCGAGAACGGCCAGCCCAATCATCAATGCATAACTCAGCCACGGATCGAAGCGGCTCAACCTCAGAGCATCCAGCACGTGCGAGCCGTGAATCAGATTCCATAGGTTGAAGTGCAGCAGGTAAAGGCAGTAGCTGGCCTCGCCCACAAAAACCAGCGGGCGTATTCCCAGCGCGTAGGCCAGCGGGTTTTTGCCCGCCAGTCCCAGCACGATGCAGCCGAACAGCGGCATGAGCACTCCATCGTGCATGATTGGGTAGGGCATCAGCGGCCCGAGGCCTAAAAGGGCATAAATCCCGCCGAACCCGGCGATCCCCAGCCACAGCCGCAAATGCGCCGTTCGCGCGATCATCCGGTCCAGATCAGCCAGCATTACGCCGAAAACAAAGCTGAAGACGTGCGTGTAGGGCGTGTACTTGAGCGCCGAAAGCCATGGCCCGTAACTCCACCGGTCAGGGTGCGCGATTCCGTCGGGATTGAATGCGATGTAGAGTGCGCCTGGAACCAGGGCCAGCGCCCATATGCCGGCCATCTTCAACAAGTGCGGCGCCATGCGCTCGGGCCGCTTCCACTTCGCCACCCACGGAAAAATCATGTAGTAGGCGGCCTCGGCCGACATCGTCCACGCCGGAGTATTCAGGAACGTCGCCACCGCCGGCACAAAACCCTGCAGCAACAGCGGCGTCAGCACTACACCCGTCCAGAACATCGCGTGCGTGTGCGACTGGTACTCCGCGCGCAGCAGGTTCAGGCTAAGCAACAGGCTGAGGAAGTAAATGGGATAAATGCGCGTGAATCGCGCCTCCCAGAAACGCTTGCGATCCAATTCTCCATTGCGCGCCCGTTCCGCGTAGTTGTAGGCCAGCACGAATCCCGACAGCAAAATGAAGTAGCTGACTGAGATATATCCGGCGTTCACCACCGGCGCAAGAAAACCGAACCACTGAGGATTGGAGAAGTGGAAAAAGACAATATTGAGGGCCGCGAAGCAGCGCAAGCCTGTCAGTGCTTTCAGCGGTGCTGGCTTGCGAGTCTCCACGAACAGTTAGACGTCTCCGAAAGGCAGGGAACAGGGAATAGGGATCAGGGATCAGAAAAAACCCGCACACTAACAGACGTCTAAGCCGGTGTTGGACAAAAGCAGATTCAGAATTGGCGTGGCGGCACTTGACGCGGCTGAGCCGATCTTCCCTCAAGAGAAAGCTAGGCCGCGCGATTTCTGGCACAGTGCGAGACTTCCTAATAAGCGCCAGGCCGCGTCTTTCTGCTCCCTGATCCCTGTTCCCTGTTCCCTGTTTTTACGCCGTCACCAGCGATCCCACCTTTTCGCCCAGCACCACGCGCCGGATATTTCCCGGCTGATTCATGTTGAAGACGATCATGGGCAGGTTATTGTCCTTGCACATGCTCACTGCGGTCAGGTCCATCACCTTCAAGCCCTGTTGCAGAATCTGCATGTAGGTGATCTGGTCGTACTTCACTGCGTCTTTCACGCGCACCGGGTCGGCGTTGTATACGCCCTCCACCTTGGTGCCCTTCAGCAGCACATCGGCCTTGATCTCCATGGCGCGCAAACTGGCCGCGGTGTCCGTGGAAAAGAACGGATTCCCCGTGCCTGCCGCGAAGACGACAATCCGCCCCTTTTCAAGATGCCGCACCGCGCGCCGCCTGATGTATGGCTCCGCAATCTGATTCATGAGAACGGCCGTCATCACCCGGCACTGCACCCCAAGTTGCTCCAGGGCATCCTGCAGGGCGATCGCATTGATCACTGTGGACAGCATGCCCATGTTGTCCGCGCTCACCCGGTCCATCTCCTTGGCTTGCTCCTCAACACCGCGGAAGAAGTTCCCTCCCCCCACGACGATGGCGATCTCCACGCCCAACGCGTGCACGTCCGCAATCTCGCCCGTAATCTCCGCCACTTTGTCCGCATCCAGACCAAAGCCGCGCTCGCCGGAAAGCGCCTCTCCCGAAAGCTTCAGCACCACTCTTTTGTACATATCGATTTCGAGTATCGCACACGCATGGCGGGTTACGCTTCCAACTTTACGGTCTGTGTCCTGCATCCAATCTCCCAGCTTGGCGTCCCGAATTGGCTCCCTTGTCACGCTTGTCTCAAATCAGGAACCCCAGCGCGCATTTCCTTCGCTGCACCATGCGCAATGCATCTTCGCTTCATAGACTTGCTTCATCCGGTTGACTTCGCACAGTTTCAACGCACCTCATCGGATGCACTTAATTGAATCAATCGGCAGGCACTTATGGTGGTCAAAACGCAATGCAAGGGACATGAGTACATCGGTCTCGAGGTCGGGGCCAGCAATGTCCGCCGCTATTTCTCTCGAGACATCGATGTCGTCGAATTGCACCTCGACCACCTGCTCATCCAGTGCGGCTTGAGTCCCGATTTTTGGCTGGGCCAGACAGAGATTTGCGACCCCCGGCTTTGTGCCTGGCTCGAATCAAAGAACTTCAATGGCCGCCCGGGCGAGGCGCCAATTCCGCTCGCCATGATTCCCTCGGGGAAAAACTGCTTCCGCCTGCGGCCCATCGCCGTCAACAGGCGCCCGCGCAAACAGCCGACCCTCGACCCCATCCAATCTGCCTGAAAAGCTTCGGCCCCGCAGTTCACGGCTTTGGGTCCACGGTTCCTTGCTCCCTTGCTCCCTCGGTCCCTTGGTCCCTGCCTTGTTACACTCGACTTGCAATGAATCTCAGCCAATTGGAGCAGGAGATTGACCGGCACTTCGCGGCCGGCCCGGCGGCCGCCACCGATCCCGCGGCCCAGACCGCGGCCATGACAGCCTTCCTTGCCTTGCGTTCCGCGCTGGAAGCAGGCGAAGTCCGCGCCGCTGAACCAGACCCCGCCACGCCTCCCGGCTGGCGCGTGAATGCCTGGGTCAAGCGCGGTATCCTGCTGGGCTTTCGCCTGGGCATCCTCGAAGAGATGCCCTCCGCTGGTCTTTCTTTCGTCGACAAGCACACCTACCCTGCCCACCGTTTCACGACCGCCGATGGTGTGCGTGTGGTTCCCGGCGGCTCTTCGGTCCGCGCCGGAGCCTTCGTCGCTCGCGGCGTCGTCTGTATGCCGCCCATGTATATCAACGCCGGCGCCTACGTGGACGAGGGTGCGCTGGTCGACTCGCACGCGCTCGTCGGTTCGTGCGCTCAAGTCGGCAAGCGGGTTCATTTGAGCGCAGCGGCGCAGATCGGCGGCGTGCTCGAGCCCGTCAACGCCAGCCCGGTCGTCGTCGAGGATGACGTGCTGGTCGGCGGCAACTGCGGCGTCTACGAAGGGACGATCGTACGCAAAGGCGCGGTGCTCGCTGCCGGTGTCATTCTCACCCGCGGCACTCCACTCTTCGATCTGGTCAACGGCACGGTGATTCGCGCCTACGCCGATCTACCTCTCATCGTCCCCGAGAATGCCGTCGTCGTGCCCGGCGCTCGCGCTGTCAATAAAGGAAAGGGCCAGCAGTGGGGCCTCAGCCTTTACGCCCCCGTCATCGTCAAGTACCGCGACGAAAAAACCGACCTCAGCACCGCTCTCGAAGACCTTTTGCGATAAACAGGCTGGACATCGACTTGGAGCCCGAATCGGCGGATAATGAAGGAGTAGAGGTGACGCGGCCATGACGATTCAAGTTGAACTCAGCCCGGAAGCGGAAGCCCGCTTGACGGAAGCTGCTGTCGTGCGCGGCGTTGCCCTCGAAGCTTACGCCGGGCACCTGTTGCAACAGATATTGGCGCCCCACACCCCCGGCACGGGCGTACTCACTCAGGATGACGTGCGCGCGGCAACGAAGGTACTCACCGAGCGCTCGGCGAACCTGCCGGTCCTGCCGCCAGAAGCCACAGAGCGAGCCAGCTACTAGGCTGACGGCAAAATCGGTTCGCGCGTGCCATCGGATCGTGAGTGTCCGTAGTCAACGGACCGCGGTCTGCCGCGTCTAAACCCGTGGAAAGTGAATAACCAAAAGAATCTATGAAGATCCGGTCTTCCCTCTACCTCGCTCTGTCGCTTGCCGCCCTGCCCTGCCTGCGCGATTCCCTCACGGCCCAGCAGCCCTCAACGACGCAACCGATGACCACTATCAAGGTGCAGGCGCGCGAAGTCCTGCTTCCTGTCACCGTCATCGACAAGCACGGCGCACTTGTGACCACCCTGACCGCCAAGGACTTCACCCTCACCGAAGATGGGCGTCCGCAAGTCATCAAGAGCTTCACTACTCAGAGCAACCTGCCCTTCCGCCTTGGGCTGCTGGTCGATACCAGCCGCAGCGTCTACTCAGCGATCGACAGCGAGCGCAAGGCTGCGGAAAAGTTCGTCGACCTGATGCTGCCGGCCGATCCAAAGGCTGCTGCTCGCGGGGACCAGGCCTTTGTGATCCACTTCGACAGCGAGGTGGAGCTGCTGGAGGACTTCACCAACTCACGCGACAAGCTGGACCACGAGATCGATGCCATGACCCCGACTTCTCGGGAGCACAACTCCCAGGGCCCGGAGTCGAGCGGCGACAACCGCGGATCCGGAGGCAATGGCGGAGGCCACGGGGGCGGAACGCAGCTCTACGACGCCATCTATCTCGCCTCGGACGAGCTAATGAAGCCGAAGGATGGCCGCAAGGCGCTGGTCGTCTTCTCTGACGGGGTCGACAACGGCAGCAAGGAGACGCTCAACGACGCCATTGATTCAGCCGACCGCGCGGGCGTCGAGGTCTTCACCATCTATTTCAAAGGCGAAGAGGACCACGGCCAGAATGGCTTTCCCGGCGGCGGTCACCACGGCGGAATGGGCGGCGGAGGCTATCCCGGCGGAGGTGGTGGCTGGCCCGGCGGTGGTGGCGGAGGAGGTCGGCACCCTGGCGGTAACAACGCGCCTCAGCTCGACGGCAAGAAAATCATGCAGGAGATCGCCTCGCGCACCGGCGGTCAATTCTTCGAAGCTAAGAAGAAAGACAATCTGGAGGACATTTACGGCCTCATCGCCGGCGCTCTCCGCCAGCAGTACCTGCTGACCTACACCCCCGATCAGGTGGACACCGAGGGCGACTTCCACAAGATTGCTTTGAAGACAAGCAACACCGACCTGACCGTGATCACGCGTGAAGGCTATTACCCGCCGTCTTCCGACAAGTGACCGAGGGCGTGACTGCCCGCTGCCCACGATTCACGGTTGACTGTTCACTGTTCGGCGATCGCGGATCGTGTACAAAGACCCACAATTCACGGTTGCCTGAGCTCCTGTCTTACGCAAAAAGGCCCACGATTTTGGCGTGGGCCTTTCGCGTTCTGAGGGAAGGATCTGTTTAGTGGCCGTGCTCGTGGCCCTGGTTTCCGCCTCCCCCTCCGCCATGCGGTGCCGGCGGATTATGTGACTGCGGTGGCGGGTTCTTATGCGGCTGAGGCTGTGGATGCGGCGCGGGTTGATTTCCTGTATTCGAATGGGACGAGTTGTAAGTCCTGTTAGCCGTATTTGAATGGGAAGCGTTGTAGGTTTTGCTTTCGGTTCCACCACCCTGGTTACCCGACCCGTGATTGCCCGGCTCATATTGCGGATTCGTTCCGCCCCGGTTCTCCGGCTCGGCGTTGCGGTTTCCCGTATTCGGATTCGGCGAGTTGTGGTTGTTGCCGCCCGAAGCCGGACCGTGCGGGCCGCCTTCCATTGGCCGTTCCGTCGCCACGGTCGCCGGGCGGCCGCCATTATGGCTGGCGTAGTTGTTCACATTCGTCCTGGCTGCACCCTCATGTTGCGTCTGCATCGGCGTTGGCGCCGTGTGCTGCTCGTGCGAGTACTGGTTCTCCTGCGCCGTTGGCGGATGATTGATCCCGCCCGGTCCACCGCTGTAGGCTACGTGGCTATTCACGACGGTCGTATTGCGCACCACTGTGTTGTCGATGTAGGTGTTGTGGATGACCGTTCTGTTCACATTCACCACGGCCGTGTTATAGCGGAAAGCTCCGCCGGCCCACATTCCGCCAGCAAACCCGATGCCCATATAGCCAAAACCGTAGTTCACGCCGCCGTAGTAACCCACGTGCGGACCCCAATAACCGCGGTTCCACACATAGAGTCCGCCCGACCAGCCCCAGTATCCGGGCGTCCACAGCGCGCCCACGTAAGGCGCCGGAACCCACGTTCCGGGAACCCAGTAGTAGCCGTCATCGCCGTAGGCCCAGTAGCCCGGCGTCCACATCCAGCCATCCTCAGGGCATGGCGGCTGCACATAAACCGGCAGCACTGGCGGTGCGAATCCAACGCTGATAAAAACCGCCGCGCTGGAAACCGCGGGGATCAGACAAACAAGCAGAGCGAGCAGAATCACCCGCAAAAACCGGGAACTTCGCATTGGGGGAACCTCCTTGGATCTTGATTGGAATAAGCCTCTTGAGCGGCCTGTTCGTCCGGCTCAAGAGCGCATCCAGTCTATGGAAATTGGAACCCCTCCCGCGCGGAGAAGTTGCACGGAAGCGTGGGTTTTCCGCAATTTGTAAACGCTTTAATACCTGTAGCTAAGTCCCAACCCGATCACGTGGCGTGCCTCGAGGTTCACCGGTGTGGTAACAACCGGCGGCCCAAACGCGGGGTTGGTTGGATTGAAGTAGGGGTTCGCGACATAGATGGATCCGATGTTTCCCGCCACCTGGCCGACGCCAATATCGAACGAAAAATGCGGATGCTCCCGCTGCGTCACGCGCACGGCGTAATCGAGCGTTGTGGGTAGATGGGCGCTCATAAGCGGGTACGACGCAGGATTGCAGGCGAGCAAAGCCTCGCACTGATAGAGCGCCGCGTTCAACAGGGTGTTCAGATTCACTGAAGTTTTGGGCTCCTGCGTGAATCCCGCCGATGGCACCGCGACGATTCCATGGCCGAGGGGCAGCGGAATGCCCAAACCGCCGAAGAACCGGCCGCCAAACCGAGTGCTCTGGCCGCCAATGCCGAAGATTGTGGCATTGGTGGCCTTCCAGCCCAGATTCAGCAGGAACGGCACTGGAGGTTTCGCCCAGGTCTTGGTGACAGCAACGTACACGTCGCCGTTGGTGTAGGACTTGTCTGTGCCCGTCAGCACTTTGTTGGCTGCGCCCGAGACAAAGTGGTCGTCCCAGCGCAGCACTCCGCCCACAGCGATGCCCGGAACCCACTCCCCGCCGGTGCTCTCCTTCAGGGCCACCACCTTGCCATTGATGAGGTTCATCCCCGAGTAGTTCCACAGGCCGCTGAACGTCGCGCTATCGCCGGTCCAGTGCACGCTGCGCGTGTAGCCGGCTTCAGCGCGGTTGGCGAATCCCTCTTCAACGCTGAACGTCTGAAAGTCGCCGATCACCGAGTTCGCGTCCACAAAGTGATAGCCGACCGCAGGGTGCGAAAAGAAATGCCCTTTTTCGGTGTCGACAACGTAGGCCGTCGGCGTCAGGAACCCGCCCGTCTGGCCCTCGAGCGTCAGGTGTTGTGCGGCCAGCCGGCTCACCGGCAGCGCGGCCAAAAGCAAAAGAAAAAATGCGAGCTTGAACGCGTTGCGACAATTCATATTCCACTCCAATGGAGCGCGGCCCTTGCCGGGCCCGCCCACGGCAGGTTTTTGGGAATTTGAACTCTTGTAACACAGATTGAGCTCGATTGTCTGTAGCCGCTGGCCTCCCGGGCACTTTTGATAGACTCAGCCCATGCCGCGCGGTGTTTTCATCACCCTCGAGGGCCTCGATGGCTCGGGCAAAACCACGCAAATCAAGCGCCTGGCGGCATGGCTCACCCGCCGCGGCCAGGAACCGATCGTGCTCCGCCAGCCCGGCGGCACCGCTATCGGCGACCGCATTCGCGAGATCCTGCTTGACTCCCGCTCGCGCTCGCTCGACCCCATGACCGAGATGGCCCTCATGTTCGGTGATCGTGCGCAGGCCATCGCCGAGGTCATCCAGCCGGCCCTCGATGCCGGCAAAGTCGTCGTCTGCGACCGCTTCACCGACTCGACGGAGGCCTACCAGGGCGGCGGCCGCCGGCTCGGCTCCGAGGTGGTGCTCGATCTGCACCGGCGGCTCTGCCGTGGCCTGCAGCCCGACCTCACACTCCTGCTTCTGCCCGGCTTCGCCGTGTCCCTCGCACGCGCCCGCAACCGCAACCAGCGCGCCGAATCTGAAAACGGCCGCGACGAGAACCGTTTCGAAACCGAGCGCGACGCCTTCTATCGCCGCGTCTGGGAAAAGTACCGCGAGATCGCCGCCCGCGAACCGGAGCGCGTCGTCCTGATTGAAGGCGACCTCACCGTCGATGAGGTCCACGAGCAAATCATCGAGTCGGTCTCCGAGCGCATCCTCGCCCTCGCCCAGAAATCCTAGCTGTCAAGGACGGCGCCCGGGTTTGGGTTTACAATTCCCGCCAACCGGATCTTCCACCAATTGCAGTTTCGAATGAGGCTCTATGACCCGCATTTCGTCTGCTCTCTTTGTTGCCGCTATCCTGGTCGCCCTCCCGCTTCTCCATGCCCAGGCCTCTCCGTCCAAAATCGGCGACGAACTTAACAAACTCCGCTCCCTATCGGATAAGGAGCGCCCGGTGGCAACCATCAAGGCCGCAACCGAAATCAGCGCCCTCCCTCCCGGAATGGAAAAGGTCAAACTCGCCGACGGAGCCTCACACCTGGTCACCGAAGGCGATCAGGGCCACGAAGCTCTTCAGGCTGTCGCCGATGCGCTCTCGAAGGCCCTCGCGGAGACGCCCGTTCCTTCAAAAAACGATGAGCCGCCGATGCCCTACTTCGACCTGGCGCGCCTTGCCCGCTATGAACGGGTCACCGTCTCGCTCAGTGACCCGCTCTACAAAAAGGCCAACGACATTCTTGCCGCCAATGAAGCCGACATTGCCAAAGCCGACTTCACGCTCAAAGATCTCAACAACAAAAAGTGGACCCTCTCCCAACTCCGCGGAAAGATCGTTCTCGTCAACTTCTGGGCCACCTGGTGTCCGCCCTGCCGCACGGAAATGCCGAACCTCGACCTGATCTACACGCACTTCGCGAGCGAGGGACTGGTCATTCTCTCCATCACCGACGAGAACCCGTTCACAGTGAATTCATTCCTCCAGGGGAAGAACTATCACCCGCCTGTGCTCATCGATCCCGGCGGCGCCGTACACAAGCAGTTCCACATCACCGGAATCCCCCGGACCTTCGTCTTCGACCGCGACGGCAAACTGGAGGCCGAAGCCATCGACCAGTCCACCCCACTGCAGTTCCTTGGAATGCTCGCCCAAGCCGGCCTGAAACCGGAGTAAGACTTCGCCCGCCAAGCGCCTCCAGTCTGACCCGCTGGGCACGTGACATCACTCAGGAGTAGCCCTCCTGGAGGCTAGCTACTCTCGTCACGCCTTCCGCAACAACACTTAAGTTTTCACTTGACAATCGGGCCAGCCTGCGCAATACTTAAGCTACAACTTTACTATTTCCCTTCTGGAGGTGGGAATCCATGCCGAACCAATCCGTACACAACCAATCGACGGCCAAGCCAACCGTCATTCACAGCACTTTCCAACTCGAACGCAAGCTCAAGGCTTCACCGGAGTACGTGTTCGCGGCATTCGCCGACGAGCGAACCAAGCGCCGTTGGTTCTATGAGGGCGGACCTCACGCGCTGGAACAACACCAACTGGACTTCAAAGTGGGCGGCAAAGAGCGCGCGCAGATGAAGATGGGCCCGGGGACACCGGTGGCCGGAAAGACGCTGGTCAATGAGACGATTTACGAAGACATTGTCCCCTCGCGGCGCATCGTTACTGCCTACCGGATGAGCATGGACGGAATACCGTTCTCGGCTTCACTGGCCACGATTGAATTGCTGCCGGCCGGGTCCGGAACGGATCTGCTTTTCACGCACCAGGGCGCGTACTTTGAAAACGCCGACGGGCCGGAGATGCGCAAGGATGGATGGGAGAAGCTGCTCAACAAGCTGGTCAAAGAGCTTGGCGAGTAATTCGCAGATGCGAGACCACTCGGCTCGGAAAGGAGGAAGGCGCGGTGATGAAACGCAATCCGAAGATCGACCGCGTCTTCCATGCTCTCGGAGACCCTACGCGACGCGCTATGCTCGAGCGGCTCAGCTCCGGTCCGATGTCGGTCTCGCTTCTGGCCGAGCCCTTCGATATCTCGCTCGCGGCGGTGGTGCAGCACCTGCAGGTCTTGCAGAAAGCAGGTCTCCTGATGACCGAGAAGGTTGGCCGCGTGCGCAGTTGCCGGGTTGAGGCCTCAGGCCTGCGCGCAGCCGAAGAATGGTTGCGCGCGCGGCGTCCCGAGTGGGATCGCAAGCTCGATCGGCTCGAGCAATTTCTCGATCAGCCCAGCGAGCGGCGAGAAAAATAAAGAAGGCCTTCGCGGCCGTGCGGAATCAGTGTCCTTGCAGGCCGAGCGCCTTGACCACCGAGTCATCCACCTGCGCCGGCTGCCCTTTCTCCTTGGTCACGACGCCGAAGTTGCCGCGATAATCCCACATCGTCCAGCCGATGCCGTCGGTCTCGAGCGCCGTGCGCACATCGTGAATCCAGTTGGCGCGCGACACCGGGTCGCTGTGATCGCGGAAGACGCCGAATTCGTTACATGTGAGCGGCACATGATTGTCGCGGCCCCACTCCGCCGCATTGTCGATCATCAACTGAATCCGGTGCGCATTCCAACCGTCCAGCCAGTATTTCTGCATGTTGTAGCGATCCACCGCAGTCGGAACTTCCTTGAGCAGATCCGGCATCGAGCTATCCGTTGGCGGGTATGGAATGTCATGTTCGTAGCTGTACCACGGCGTGCTCCAGGTCGCGCCCTGATGCGTAAACTCGTGCGGCTCGTAAAAGTGGAAGTTGTAGATCACGTTTCCGTCGGCCAGCGGCTCGATGGCCAGCAAATCCCAAATATCAGACCAGACTGCGCCTGCCGCAATGATGGTGTGGTGCGGCGCCGCTTCGCGAATCGCCGCGGCCACGCGCGCCTGGATCCCCGCCCACCGGTACGCATCGTGCAACTCCGGCTCATTCAGGATCTCGAAGAACACCTTGTTGGGATCGCGATCGGCATAGTGCGCGGCGAGCTTGCGCCAGATCGAAGTGAACCGCTCCGCGGCCTGATCGTCGGTGCCCAGGCGCTGCTTGAAGTCGTCGCTGGGGTGAATGTCGATGATCACAGCCAGCCCATTGGCCAGCATGGTGTCCACGGCATGATCGAGGTGCGGCAGAAAATCGCTGTTCGGCCCCGGAAAACCGTACAACGCCGCCGCCAGCGGCATGGGATCGATGCTCAGCCGCACATGATCGAATCCCATCTTCGCGATCAGCGCGATGTCCGCATCGTCGGTGTAGCTCTCGAGATGTTCGGCCGAATAATCGCGCGACTGCGCGAACCACCCGGAAGCGTTGATTCCGTGCTTCAGGTGCTGCGCGCGCGCAAACGCCGTTTGCACGTCGCTGGCGTGGTCCTGTGGGTTTTGTGCTGTGGCGGGAATCGCGAAGGCAAGCAGAATGGCAAAACAGCTAAGACGAAAACGCATCAAAATCCTCCCCAAAAATGCAACGCGTTAACGATACCACGTAAAGGCGCGCAGGTTTGCCGCAGCCCCCCACAAAACAAAACGGCCCCCGCTTGCGGGAGCCGTTTGTTCCGTCCCCTTGATCTCGCTTATTGGCCGGGTGACGTACCGCCGTCCAGGTTCACAGCCTGCTCGTAGGTCACGCGCAAATATCGGTATGGATTCACCGGCACATTGTGCAGGCGAACCTCGTAGTGCAGGTGGGGACCGGTCGCGCGTCCCGACTCGCCCACATAGCCGATGATTTCGCCGCGCGTCACGTGCTGCCCGGGATAGACCGCAACCGCGGAAAGATGCCCATAGAGCGTGACCACGTCGTGCCCGTGATCGAGCGTCACCTCGCGCCCGTAACCGACGCCCATCTGCGCTCCGGTCACGTCGCCATCGCCTGCCGCTCGCACCGGCGTTCCGTAGGGCGCGTCGATGTCGACTCCTGTGTGGAAGGCGCCTTCGCCGTTGATCGGATCTTCGCGCTCGCCGAAGCTCGAGGCCACGCGGCCCTCGACCGGCCACATCGACGGCGCATCGGCCAGCTCCGTCCAGTCACCGGTAAAGTTGGACGTGAGCCCACCCTCGAGCGCACGTGAAACCGCGCCCGACATCGCCTCGGCGCGCAGCGCATAGAACATATCGATGGAAGTGGCAACCTGCTGCTGGTTCACGTCATCGGACTGCGCGGCCGGAGCCGGCGTTGCGTTGCCGGCCGCAGCCGTGGGCTTCGGTTCAGGGGCCGCCTGCAACCGGTTCCGTCTCAGCCCGTACAGTGCCGACACTTCATCAGCCAGCGCGCCCAGGCTCGCCACCTGCACGCTGCGATTGTGCGCAACCTCTGCCATGCGCTGGTAATTCTGGCGCAGCGTTTCGCGATCCGCCCTTACCTGGTTGTAGCTTTCGGTCTTGAGAAGCATGCGCGTGTACGATCCGGCCAGGCCCACAATCGTGAACGCTCCCACGATTGCCGCAGCCACAAATCCGTACACATACTTCAGCGGAAGCGGAATCTTCCGTAATTCGCCGTCCTCATCGCGCGCAACAAAAAGTATGTAATATCGCCTGCGTAGCATTTTTGCCTGCAATCCCCGGCGATCCGCCAGTCCTCAGGATTCCAGATCGGGGGAAGTCGATCAGTTGTGGGCCTTTACAACCCGCACAAGAACCTTCGCGCTCCACTGGAGCAGTTACGAGAACGTAACTAAAGCGTAGCAGACCGCCTTTCCCGGGGTCAATAAAAACCGGGCCGAATGATTACGTTAGGCACCCCGGGCGTCATAAAGGCTTTGTAATGACCCTCCGCGTGCCTTCTCATTGAACCAAAACTACTTACGCGCTGAAATCCGCGGCTCGCGCCGGCCCCTCACAGTACTATCGGCCGCCCATCAGTCCGGTTGAACGCGCCACCGGAATGTGTCTCGATTCCGGGCTCCGGCTCCGTTTTACCGCGCCGTATCCTATCCTCATAAGATGCCTCGCACGCCAAAAGAATCGAACCCCTCCCAGATGGGCGACACGATGGGCGAGCTGGGCCTCCTCCACAAGATTCGCCTCCGCGCCTCCCAAACCCCAGCTCCCGAGCTGCGCCTGGGCATCGGCGACGACTGTGCCATCCTTCGTCCCGGCCCCGGCGAAGAGTTCGCCGTCACCACCGATCTCTCGATCGACGGCCGCCACTTCCGCCTGGACTGGCACCCTGCAGAATCCGTCGGCCACCGCGCCCTGGCTCGCGGACTCAGCGACCTGGCCGCCATGGGCGCACGGCCCGTGGCTGCGTTTCTGTCTCTGGCCCTGCCTCGCGACCTCGTTCAAAAGCCAAGAGTGCGGAGCGGGCGGAATGCGAAGATCTCATCGTCCGCTCAGAGCCCATGGATCGACCGTTTTCTTGACGGCTTTCTCGCCCTTGCGGATGCCAATCATGTTCCGCTTGCCGGCGGCGATCTTGCCGAGTCCACCCTCGCTGTCGCCGATGTCGTCCTTACCGGCGCGGTCGCGCAGGGAGAAGCTCTACTGCGCTCCGGAGCTAGCGCCGGTGACCTCATCTACGTCACGGGCACCCTTGGCGCTGCCGCCGTTGGCCTTCAACACCTCAACAAACTCGCGGCCGCCCTCAAACGCACGCGCCCGCGCGCAAAGCCATCAACGCGTCCAAGCATTCCGTCGCGCTCTGTGGCGCTCCTTTCGCCACACCTTTACCCCACTCCTCGTGTCGCGCAGGGACTCTGGCTCGCGCGCAACGCCGTGGCCAGCGCCGCGATCGACTTGAGCGACGGCCTCTCCACCGATCTCGCTCACCTCTGCGCCGAGTCCGGCGTCGCCGCCGAGCTTGACGCCGCCGCTTTGCCGTTTGCTCCCGGAGCAACCGCTGCCCAGGCCCTTAACGGCGGCGAGGACTATGAGCTGCTCTTCACCGCACCGCCCGCGGCCCGCGTACCTAGCTCCATTGAAAGCGTTGCCGTCACCCAGATCGGCCGCATCGTGGCGTCGAAACGCTCCAGCCCACCCATCACTCTCATTACACCCAAAGGCGCAGTCTCCCTCACTCCCCAAGGGTGGCAGCACTTCTCTTAAACCCGATTGCTCCAAGATTTAGCTTCGCCTGTTCCGCTCCTGGAAGTTTATCGATGCGATCGGAAGAGATTTCGGTTGGAGGAGACACACGCGGAGGGGGCCGCGAACCGTCGGAAACTCACTGGTCTGCCAGTCCTCGCTTAGGCGCGGTGGAGCAACACACAAATTCTGCGCTGCTCCTTATGATGCCATACCCATTTAATTGATGCGCACAAACTCTACACGGCGATTATTGGCCTTGCCGTCAGGTGTTGAGTTGTCGGCAATTGGCTTGGTATCGCCAAAGCCCTTGGTGGTGAGCCGCGAGGCGTCAATTCCCATCTGCACCAACTGCGCCTTGACCGCGTCGGCGCGCTGCTGCGAAAGCGTGACATTGTGCGCGGCCGTTCCCGAGTTGTCCGTGTGCCCGTCGATCTCAAACTTGAGGCCCGGATTCTGCGTTAGGATGCGTTTGATCTGATTGAGCGTGCCCATGCTTGCTGGGGTGATGGTGGCCTTGTCCACGTCAAAGTTGATGCCGTGGGTAACAATTTTGGCATCGGTAAATGTCTGCCCAATCATGTTCATGCCGCCGCCACTTGCAATGCGAACATTGGTGAAGACCAGGGGCGCATCCTGACTGCCAATGCCGCCAACCTGGAGCGAAACGGGAACAGTATGCATATCGGGAATGACAAGAACGCGATACTGATCGACGTACACCTTCATTTGCGTTTTGTTGACGGCAACGGCGATGTGATGCCATTGGTTCGTAAACGAGTCGCCCTTTATGGCTGAAGGGAGGTTTGCGCTCAGACTGTAGTCGTCCGCCCCCTTCCAATCCACGTCGTTCGCAGTAATGTTGAGTATGGCTTCATCGCCACTACCGGTCTCAAAAAAGATGTTCAGTCCGTAGGCGTTGGGGACCATGAGCATGTCAAGTTCGACGGTGAATTGATCGCCGAGATAGCTCTTGTTCGTGACGCGTGGGCTCACCCTCACATAATTCCCGTCGGTGAGCAGGAACGACGGAAAACCTTTGGTGGTGTTCATGACACCCTGACCGCTCACAAGGTTCCAGCGGTCGGGGAACTCGCCTTCCTGCGTGGTTGAAAAATCGTCTGCAAAGAGGATCGTATCTCCGGGCGTGAAGTCATAATTCTGATAAGCCGTGATTGCGGTTGAGTCGGCAGCTGGCGCGGCCGATGGCGTCGCGCCCGAGCCGGGAGCAGCGGGGCCAGCCTGATTCGCTGATGCATCAAGCGCAGCACCTGGAGGCGGCGCAGCTGCAGCGGTGGTTGGCGAGCCGCCTTGAGTAAAGTGGGTCATCTGCCCTTGTTCACTGTTGACCTGCTTGACCAGCGCGCTCACCGCTGCGTGAAAAGCCTTGCCCATTGCGGAGTTGTCAAAGTCCGCGCCGCCGCTGTTGATGCTTCCCAGGCCAGTGCTTACATCGCTGCCGACCTTGCTCTGCGAGGCGTTTCCGGTCTGGCTGATGGAGCCAATTTTCTGGCCATTCGACGTGTTGTAAAGGTCGGCTTGAAGGATGACGGTGGCTTTAGTGGTTTGCTTGCTGCCGCCGAGGCTTATGCCGCCAAAAGAAGGCAGACTGGTGGAACTGGACGACTGTTGGGAGTCCGCCTCAATGATGGTGCCGATCAGCACCACATCCACACCCTGTGCGCGGCCAATGGCAATCGCTTTGCCAGGATCCAAGCCGTTCGGGCTCAACCCGGCATCGAGCGTGAGAACCACACCCATCAACTTGGTTGACTGAACCATCTGAGTTTGTACTGCATGAGACACAGAGTCGGCGACATCTCCCGAGTTGGAGCCGGTGTTGTCAGCGAATGGCAATATTCCCACTTTCAATTGGCCGCCCTGCGCGCTCATCCTGAGGGGCAGCAGCAGCGTGAGCACCGCGAACAATGCGGTGATCAAGATTAGAGTAGTGGGCGTTGGTTGTTGCCTGCGAATGCATCCTTGTTGATTCGTCACAGTCGTCGACTCCGAAGAAGGGGTGAAAGTCTAACTCAAGTTAGTTTGGGATCCCGGGGAATTGGGAAATTATATACCCAGCCTGCAAGCGCCAGGAAAAAGGGTAAGTTGTGGGTCAGTTCGGTTGCCCACTGCTCCCTGTCTTTTTCCGTGCCGCCGCGCGCCAATCTGGCGCCCTGCCAAACGGAGGGGCGCCAAGGCAATCGACAAAGGGTCGCAACCTCGGGCTGGGCATGGGAATCTGAATAGTATGAAGAAAATCGGCTTCCTCTCATTCGGTCATTGGACACCTTCACCGCAGTCGGAAACGCGCTCGGCGGCTGACGCGCTCCTGCAATCCATCGATCTCGCCGTGGAGGCTGAGCGCCTTGGAATGGACGGAGCCTACTTCCGCGTTCATCATTTCGCGCGGCAGCTGGCATCACCGTTTCCACTGCTCGCGGCGGTCGGCGCCAGAACGCGAAAGATCGAAATCGGCACCGCGGTCATCGACATGCGGTATGAGAATCCCGATTACATGGCAGAGGACGCTGGGGCTGCGGATCTGATCGCCGGCGGCCGGCTGCAGTTGGGAATCAGCCGCGGTTCACCCGAGCAGGTCATCGACGGTTGGCGCTATTTTGGCCACCGCCCGATTGAAGGCGAAGACGATGCGGCTATGGCCCGGCGGCACACCGAAGAATTTCTCATGCTGCTCGGCGGCAAAGGCTTCGCCAAGCCCAACCCACGTCCGATGTTTCCCAATCCGCCTGGGCTTCTGCGTCTTGAGCCGAACTCCGATGGATTGCGCGATCGCATCTGGTGGGGGTCTGCCTCCAACGCGACGGCCGAGTGGGCCGCGAAGCTGGGAATGAACATGCAGACCTCTACTCTTAAATTCGACGAGACCGGCGAGCCTCTCCACATCCAGCAGGCAGCGCAGATTCGCGCCTTCCGCGCAGCCTGGAAAGGGGCTGGCCGCGCCCGCACTCCGCGCGTCTCTGTCAGTCGCAGTATCTTCGCGCTGATTGATGATCGCGATCGCGCTTATTTCGGGCGCGACCGTCAGGAAATAGACTCGATCGGCTTTCTTGACGAAAACACGCGGGCCATCTTCGGCCGCAGTTATGCCGCTGAGCCGGATGTTCTGATTGAACAGCTCAGGAGGGACACGGCGATTGCGGAGGCAGACACGCTCTTGCTGACCGTTCCAAATCAACTGGGCGTTGCCTACAATGTGCATGTCATGCAGGCGATTCTGACTTCGGTAGCTCCGGCCCTCAATTGGCGCTAGTTGCCTGGCGCTCAAAAAAAGGCATGAGCGACGCGCAGACGATATACCCCTGCGTTCTCCTTGTGTTCTCAACTTGTAACGGAATGTCTTTTGTAGGACCACCCTCTCACGGGAGACTCCGCATGGTCTGCTGCTTCTGAGCAGAAGTGCTCAGCTTGTGCGATCACGGGGAAAGATAATCGCTGTGGACATGCTGGAAAGCAAACAGCCGAGAGATTTGTAAGAGCGGTCGCGTTGACGGTTACAACTCGCTCGCCTGCCTTTGGCGCCGGTCAAGGCAATCGTTCTCGTCCTGAACAAAGCACCACCCGTGCTAGAAGGAGACGAAATTGAAGATTCTCGTTACAGGCGGTACTGGCCATGTTGGCTCAGAAGTAGTGAAGGAACTTCAGAAGCGTAAAGCGGATGTTCGCATCCTCGTTCGCAAGGAGGAAACGACTCCTCCGCAAGGGGTTCAGGTTATGGTGGGCGACTTGCTTGATCCAGTCTCTATGGAGAAGGCGCTTCATGGCGTGGACAAGCTCTACCTGCTGAACGCCGTCACTCCCGATGAATTGACGCAAGGCCTCATTGCCTACGATCTAGCCAGGAAGTTGAAGCTGAAGCACATCGTTTATCACTCGGTCTTTCGAGTCGAGCACTTCAAGGATGTCCCGCATTTCGCCTCGAAACTGGCTATCGAAAGCGCCTTGCGAGAGTTTGATGTCCCATTCACGGTCATTCGTCCCAATTATTTCTTTCAGAATGATGCATCGCTGAAAGATCCCCTGACGAAGGCGGGAATCTACCCGGTGCCCCTCGGTACGGTGGGCATCTCAGCGGTAGACGTCAGAGATATCGCTGAGGCCGCGGCGATTGCTCTCACATCCGAAGGCCACCTTGGAAAAACTTACAACCTCAATGGTCCAGAGGTACTAAGTGGTCCTAAAGTGGCGTCCATCTGGAGCGGGTTGCTTGGCAAGGAAATTCGCTACCCTGGCGACAATATGGACGCCTTTGAAGAGCAGATGCGAAAGCAGGCCCCGTCCTGGTCAGCGTTCGACATCCGCATGATGTTTCAGGGATATCTGAAACGTGGTTTCGTAGCGGAACCTGGAGATCTCGAGACGTTGACCGAATTGCTTGGGCATTCGCCTCGCCGATATGAAGACTTCGCCCGGCAGACCACGCTCGCGTGGCAGCAGAGCGAGGAGCTCGCACTGGCTTCTTAGCTCTAACCTGGCTATGAACACGGTGAGCCGTCGTTTCACTCTTGCAAGCTTTCGATGCTGAGGCGACGATGTTTGTCACCGCGGCGTTGCGGGCTTCATTCAAATTCAGTTGCGGGTGCCCCATGTCCCGATTCTGGGACATGGGATAGCACGAACCCAACCATTCGCGGTGTCATCCCGTCATTGGTCCTTACCTCCGTGACCGGACACGAAGCCGGTCGAAAGCTGTCAAGCCCCCAAGCCTCGCCGCTCGCCCCGCAACCATCTGAAAAGATTCGCCAAAAAATTTCCCAAGTTTGCCGGTTAATTCGGAGATTTCTCCATACTTGTACTCAGTGGCAATGGTGACGACGATAGGGCGGCGCGGCGATGGCGACCCGGTTCGGGTAACCGGGTCCCTCGCGCCGCCCACTTTTTGGGGCATTTAAGCCACGGAAGACCCTGCCGGCACCACCGTTTGGGCCGAATCGAACCGGTTTGAACGTCGTTTGGGCCGAACCGCACTGGCGAGAATGTTAACCAAAAAGTGCAATTTCGGGCCGAAAATGGCCCTAGCCTCTTTGAATAGACTACTTTAGGGAGTCAATTTCAATGGAATCCAATGAGTTAGCGGAAATGGTGAAAGGTACAAGTGACTGAAATCAAACCTCTTAACCTCGAAAAAAGGGAAGGGGGGCAGGGTGCTAAGAGCTAAACAGCCGCCCTCAGCCAGCGGCGCGCACAATCGCCTCCGCAACCTCGCCCGGAGTGAGCGTGTCGACATGGAGGGAGACATGCGCCATGCGGTAGAGCGGCAGGCGGCGCCTGTAGCGGCTGGCCAGGTTGGCCCGATCGGCAAGAACAGGCCGCAAAAGCTCCGAGCCGCGGCAGCGCTCGAGCGCCGTCTCGAGCTCGACCTCAAGGTGAACCATCAGAGTCTCGGCCGCGCTCAGCAGCAGCTCGCGAGTCGCCGCATCCTCGATGGCTCCGCCTCCGAGAGCGAGCACGAGCCCATCGCCGCGCGCCAGGCTCGCAATCGCCGCCCGCTCTCGCCTCCGGAACTCCGTCTCGCCCTCGCGCTTGAAAATTTCGGGAATCGTTGTTCCGGCCTCGGCCGCGATCACTTCGTCCACGTCGACAAAGCTCCAGCCCAGCCGCTCGGCTACCAGCGGACCGACAGTCGTCTTTCCCGAACCCATGAATCCGGTCAGGACGATGCGGCGCGGCCCGATGGGTCGCGGCTCGACGTTCCGCGCATCTTTCTCAGGCGATTTCATTCGTTCAAGTATAAAGACCGCGATTAGTGGTTAGTGATTCGCGGTTAGTGATTCGTGGTGAGCGAACAGCAATGAAGGCACTTCTCCCTGCTCCCTTTTCCTTGTCACTTCTTCACTTATTCACTTGTTCAGTTCTTCACTTATTCACTTCTTCACTCGTTCACTTGTTCCCTTGGTTCCTGCTATCCAAACACCATCACCATCGCGCCCGCTGTAATCAGTATTCCTCCGATCAACGCCGCGGCATTCAGCTTTTCTCCCAGCAGCAGCCACGCAAACACCATCACCAGCGGCACGCTCAACTTGTCCAGCGGCGCCACGCGCGAAGCGGGCCCAAGTTGCAGCGCGCGGAAGTAACACAGCCACGACAGTCCTGTCGCCAGCCCCGACAGCGCGAGGAACAGCATCGTTCGCCGGTCGAGCGACCGGATTTCTCCGTGCTTGCCCAGTGCCAGCACGATGCCCCACGCAAACACCAGGACCACGCTGGTGCGCAGCGCAGTGGCCAGGTTCGAGTCAACGTGCGCCACGCCTACTTTGGCCAGAAGCGCGGTGGCCGCGGCAAATGCAGCCGAAAGCAGCGCCCATCCAATCCAGCTTCCCATCCAATTCGTCGTCCAGCTCATGGACCTCAGCATACCCGTTCGGCGCCGCTGCCCGCTTGGCCGGCGCCATCATCTCGCGCGATAGAATGGCCTCATGCGTCCGTCCGCATTCCTGCCCGTCGCTGCTCTCTCGGCCGCGTTTTCCCTGCTCTGCCTGAGCGGATGCGGCTATCACACGCTGGGCGCAGCCACGCATCTCCCTCCCGACATCAAAACGCTTGCTGTGCCCGTCTTTGCTACGCGGACTGAGGCGAGCGGCACCGAACAGGCCTTGACGGAGGCCGTGATCCGCGAGTTCGCCACGCGCACCCGCTTCCGCGTGACCCCGGGCACCGGCGACGACGCCGACGCGGTGCTGCATGGCACGATCCTGAAACAGACCACAAC
>CAZANC010000014.1:0-24183 GCA_964486495.1 uncultured Occallatibacter sp. | reverse complement strand
GCTGGCGTTTGGCCCGAGCGTTCTGCTGCTGTATAAGAAGCGGCTGGATGGCTACGAGCGCACATCCAAATAGACGAGCTGCGGGATTGTTGTACAGGCTGCACGGCGAGAAGTGTGTCTTAATCACGCCTTGATAGTCTAGAGCTTTGGAGGATTTTCGAACGATGGCGACAGAAATCGCAGTCGGTGAAAGCAAAACTTTGCACGCGTGGGAGGCGGGCGGCGCTGGGTCGGCTGCCGGGCTGACCGCATGGGTGAGCGCGCGGCTGGCTGCTCATGAGAGTTCCTTGGCCGAGCTGCTGGCCGTCGAGGGCGAGCGCACACCCGAGAATTCGCTGCTGCTTTACGACAAGGCGATCGAGCACCTGACTCTTGCGGGTGCGCAGGCGGGGATTCTAAACTCCGTGGCTGCGGACAAAGCGGTGCGCGACCAGGCGCAGATGGAGGCGCAGCGCGTGGCGATGGCGGGGAGCGCGCTAAGCCTGAACCGCGAAGTGTACGACGCACTGGCGGCGATCAAGCTGGACGGCGCGAGCCCGGCGACGAAGCATTATGTGGAGCGGACGCTGCTCGGGTACCGCTTGTCTGGTGTCGACAAGGATCAGGCGACGCGCGACCGTTTGCACGCGTTGCACGATAAGGCGACCGGGCTGTCGCTTGAGTTCGGGCGCAACATTCAAGAGGGCGGAAAGACGATTGAGGCGACGCCAGCAGAGCTGGAAGGACTGCCCGCCGACTATATCGCGCGGCATCCGGCAGAGAAAGACGCGAGCGGCGAGAGCCAAGTGACGCTGACGACCGATCCGCCGGACATGATGCCGGTGATGACGTTTGCCGGGAGCGCGGCGCTGAGGGAGCGCATGTTTTTCGCATACAACACGAGGGCGTATCCAGCGAACCGGCAGATTCTTCTCGATCTGTTGGCGACGCGGCAGGAGATCGCGACGATTTTGGGATTTCGGAGCTGGGCGGATCTGGCGACTGCCGACCAGATGATGAAGTCGGCGGCGAATGTGCGCACGTTTTTGGCAAAGCTGGACGAGGCCAGCCGCGACGGAGCGAAGCGTGAGCACGCGTTGGTGCTCGAATTTGCGCGCGGGCGGCAGGCTGGATTGAGTGAAATCGACATTGTGAGCCGCGGGTATTGGTACGAGCAGTTCCGGCGCGCGAAGTTCGATTTCGATTCGCAGTCGGTGCGGCCGTATTTTCCGTATGCGCGCGTGGAGGCGGGCGTGCTGAAGACGGCGGCGAAGCTGTTCAAGGTGGAGTTCCGGCCGACGAGTGCGCCGGCGTGGGATGCGGCGGTTTCGGTCTTCGAAGTTTTCGATGGCGGAAGGCTGGTAGGGCGATTCTATCTCGACATGCATCCGCGCGAGGGCAAGGACAAGTGGTTCTCTGCGGCCCCGGTGGTGACTGGTGTGCGCGGGCGCACGATGCCTGAAGCTGCGCTGATCTGTAATTTTCCGGCTGGAGACGCGAATGATCCCGGGCTGCTGCAGTATTCCGACGTGGTCACGTTTTTTCATGAATTCGGCCACCTGATGCACGCGATTCTTGGCGGGCACACGGAATGGGCGGGGCTTTCGGGGTTTGCAACGGAAGGCGACTTCATCGAGGTGCCGTCGCAGATGCTCGAAGAGTTTTTCCGCGACGAGAAGCTGCTACAGGCATTCGCGCGGCACTACGAAACGGATGAGGTGCTGCCGGCGGAGCTGATCCGGACTATGAAGCTGGCGGGCGCGTTCGGGCGCGCGGACTGGATACGCACGCAGCTCTACTACACAACGCTCTCGCTCAACCTGCATGACGAAGATCCCGCGGGCATTGATCCCGACGTGGTTACGCGCGAGCTTTACAAGCAATTCCAGCCGTGGACGTGGCTTGAGGGCAACAAGATGTACGCGAGCTTTGGACATTTGACCGGCTACTCGTCGAACTACTACACGTATGCGTTCGATAAGGTGATTGCTCTGGATTTCTTTGGGCAATTCGATCCCGAGGATTTGCTGGGCTGCGAGGCTGGGACGCGCTACCGCAAGGCGGTGCTTGAACAGGGCGGGTCGAAGCCGGGACGCGAGATAGTGCGGGATTTCCTGGGACGCGACGAAGAGTTTGCGGCGTTCTCGAAATGGCTGAATGAGGAATTTGAGGGACAGCCTCTAGCTTCTAGCTCCTAGCTTCCAGTTTGATGCCGCTCGCCGACTGAGTTAGTGCGGCCAGTGCGTGTATATACACCACAATGCGACGATAATGATGAAGCTAAAGACAACGCCAAAATAAGCAAGTTGACCAGCAGAGGGCTCCTTTCGGGAGGGCGCTATCAATGTGGTCGAAGGATTTCCGGATCCCGCCTTCTTCCATTTAAGAAAACGCCACACTTCAACGCCGAACAGGTAGGCCACAAAAGCAGCGACGCAGATCGATACAAACCTTCCTGGATATCCACTTGAAGCGGGCCCTTGCATTCGCAACTCCCCTAAGAAACTTCTGCCCGAATGGCGGGCGGCTCCGGCCTGACCAGGTCGATTCGCCAGAACAATCACCTGCCAGCGCGAATCAGGACGATTTTGCGCCCTGGAAGCCGGCGAGGATTTGAGTCATGAGGTCGTTTGCGGTGCCGGGCGAGCTGGGCAGGAAGATGGTGCTCGATTTACCGCTGACTCCGACTTCACGCATGGTGTCGAAGTACTGGGTCATCAGGACCATGGCCATAATGTCCCGTGCGGTCGAGCCTTCGACAGCGCTCTTGAACTCCTCCACCGACGCCTGCAAGCCCTTGATGATCGCCTGACGCTGGCGGGCCGTGCCTTCTCCCTGAAGGGCTTTCGACTCCGCTTCCGCCTCGGCCTGCTTCACTTTGAGGATTTTGTCGGCTTCGCCGCGAGCCTGCGCCGCGATTTGCTCGCGCTGCGCGGCGTTGATGTCGTTCATGGCCGCCTTCACCTTGGCGTCGGGCACGATGTCGGTGACCAGGGCGCGGAGGATGTTGTAGCCGAAGGTGTCCATCACGATGTCGAGGTCTTTTTTGACGGCGGCGGAGATCTGCTGCATCTGCTCGAAGGCTTCGTCGAGGGTGAGCGTGGGCACGTGGCCGAGGATGGAGTTGAAGACGTAGCTCTCGATCTGGCTCTGCGGATTCGACAGCTTGTAGTAGGCGTCAAAGACCTTGGCTTCGACGACCTGATATTGCACGGAGACGGGGATGGTGACGAAGACGTTGTCCTTGGTTTTGGTTTCGACGTTGACGACGGCCTGGCGCACCTGCAGGTCGACAAGACGCACGGTTTCGCACCAGGGCAGCAGGAATTGCAGGCCGGGGCGCGCGACGCGGTTGAATTTGCCGAAGCGCTCCACCACGCCGGCCGAGTAGGTGCGCACGGTGTACATGGTTTTGAGGATGGTGACGAGCAGAAGGATTCCGACGATGGCGGCAACGATGAGGACGAAGACGACAACAGGTGAGTTGTCCATGATGAGCCTTTCTTATTCCGAGGCGCGGACTCCGACGCGGGAGCTGCGAATTGGGCTTGAAATTTGCCCGCGTTTTCGAGATGCAGGAATGATATCGCAGGCCGGATGGCGCGGTTGTGAAACAGGCGAGAAAAGCGGAGAGCAGCGGACGAGCCTTACTGCTGATCTGAAGGGGTGGAATTCTTGCCTTTGGGACCAAAGGTCAAGTGGCGCAGCACGAATTCCTGCGTTACGGTACTTGCCGTGCGCTCAATCGTGCTAATCATGACATTCTCCGCGAAGATCACCCCGGTGCGATCGTTACGAGGATAGTAGAGGTCAGAGAACCCGGCGGAGATGACGTCGCCACCGACGGTGGAGTAGTTTGGCTCCATCCGCCCGTTGTCGCCCCGGCAGACGAAGGGACCGGCGAGAGCGTGGAGCAGGCGCGATTTCTTCGTACCTGTGCCCTGATAGAAATAGCGCGGGTCCTGATGCAGGAGCGCAGGCAGAACCGCGCCGCCGAAAAAGATGTCGGTGAATCCGTCAGCGGCCACCGAACCGACCCGTTCGCCATAACCTTCGGCGCCAAGCCGGTAATCCGGGATCCTGACGCCCTGATTGACGCCGGCCATGAAGAGCACTCCGGCAACGGTGATGGGGTCGGCCGAGACGCGGAGCGCCAACTGGAACTTCGCTCTAGCATCGAGCGGCGGCGCGTCTTTATCGTACGCAACGTAGAAATTCGGAACGATGCCCAGGACGCGCTGCTGCTCGGCGATCCTGACTTGCTCCATCGCGATTTCCGACGAAGAGGCTTGGACCGTGACCGATGTCGTTTCCCCGTTGAGCTCGAGGCGAATTCCAGGAACATATTGATACTCGTTGGCAGAAAGAACGATCGAATCCGACGTCCAGTCAACAAATCCTTTGGCACGGATGGTAATGCGATATGCGACTTTAGGCCTGAGGCCGTCGAACTGGAACGCTCCCATGTCGTTGGCCACGGTTTTGTGCGAATCGTCCGGATCCTGGTCCTCAAGCGTAACCTCGGCGCCCGGCACGACATCGTCCTGAGCGTCCGTAACGGTTCCGCCAATTGAGCCCATCTGGGCAACAGAAACGGGGGCAACAGAAACGGGGGCGGAGGGTAGAGGCGCGGTTTCAGGGTTCGCGGGCTGCGAGGGAGTTTGCTGCTGCGCGCAGACAACAGCGGGCCAAACCGCAAGGAATATTCCGGCAGCGAGAAGTGCGTACAGCCTCGAAAGATGAAAATCAAATCGCATTCAATGGTCCAGATTAGGTCTCTGCAGAAAGAACACTGATTCCGTGTGGCGCAGGGGGCACTTAGAGACTTGCCGGCCCAACTGCGACACGGAAAACTTGGACAAACTTCCTCGCCCGTTTTTTGAGCCGGTAACAACTCGCGACAGGCCGTGGGAGGACGATCGTTTCGGGGAAGCCGCTACGATCTCGATCTTGCTTTTGCCGCATCGTTTGGAACCGGAGCAGGGTTACGCCCAGCGGCTCAGCGGCACTTTCTTGAATTAGACGCTAAGACGTGCTGCACGGACACATTAAATCGCCGCTCATGCCCCAAATGGGGATTGAGGATTATGGTCCGCCGGCGCTGCGCGATTCGAGTTTAAGTTACTGAAAAAATGGCTATTGGGCTTCGAAATCGATAAATCCGCGCTGGGGATCGGTCGAGACGAGCTTGACGGTGACTCTGTCGCCCACGTCGAGGCCCTTGCCGCCGCGCACTACCATGCCTTCAGCGTGCGGATCGAGGATCCGTACGAAGGTTCCGTGCTCGGTGGCGCCGGTGACGATGGCCTGGAATGTTTGGCCGATACGCGGATGTAAAACGACGGCGGCGATCCGCTTTTGCATCTCGCGCTCGACTTTGCGGGCGGCGTCTTCCATCAGCGTGCATCGTTGCGCTATGGCGTTGAGGTCGTCTTCAGAGTAGGGCGCTGCGTTGTGCGAAAGCCACGCTTTGAGGAGACGTTGCGTGACCACGTCGGGGAAGCGGCGGTTGGGCGCGGTGGAGTGCGTGTAGTCGCGGACAGCGAGTCCGAAGTGGCCGGGCGATGGTGCGTTGGGCTTGATCAGCACATATTCGCCGGGCCCCATGAGCTTGATCACGGCGAGCGAGAGATCGGGAAAGTGGTCGGGGTCCTTCTGCTTTTGCGCGAGGAGGAATTCGTTGAGGGCTTTCGAGTCAGGATCGGCGGGCAGCGTGGTGCCCTTTTGCGCGGCCAGCTCGACAATGCGATCCCAGCGCTTGGGTACTTGCACAATGCGGCGGATGGAGGCGATGCCGGCGCTCTCAAAGGTGCGCGCGACGACTCCGTTGGAGGCAACCATGAACTCTTCAATCAGCGAAGTGGCGCGGTTCTTTTCAATGGGAGCGATTCCGACGATCTCGTCGGTAACCAATACCGGCTGCGTCTCGATGGTCTCGAATTCGAGTGCGCCATGCTGATAGCGTCCACCCGCCATGCGCTGCGCGGCAGCGTCCTGCAGTTTGAGTTGCGCGGCCAGATCGGAACTTGCGGCAACTTTGGGCGGCGGTGCGGCTTTGCCATCGAGCCAGGCGCCGATGCTCGGGTAGGCGAGCTGCGCGCGGTTATGCACCAGTGCGCGGTAGGCCTTCTCATCGGTGGTGGTTCCATTGGCGTCGACGCAGTATTCAACCACGATGGCCGCGCGATCCTGATTCTCATTGAGCGATGTGATGCCCTCGGAAAGCTCCGTGGGCAGCATGGGAAATATCGATACGCCGGTGTAGACCGAGGTTGTCTCAAACTGCGCGTGCTTGTCGATGACCGTGCCCCGCGGGACGCGCGAGTCTACGTCGGCGACGCCAACGAGCACGCGAATGCGACCGTCGGACAACTGCTCGGCCCACTCAATCTGGTCGAGGTCTTTGGAGGTGTCGTTATCGATGGAGGACCAGAGGAGGTTGCGCAAATCCGTGAGGCCGTCGGCGGAGGGAGCAGCAGGCTGCGCTTTGATTGCGGTGAGTTCAGTGTCGGTTCCGGGAGGAAAATCCGGCTGAAAACCGTGCTCGATCATGGAGGCGTGTGCTGCAGCCACAAGATTGAATTGGGCGGGATGAGTGGAGTGCATGAAGGATCGTGCTCCTACGTTTTGCGCGGGCGGTGTTTTCGCGCGACATGCCAGCCTAACACGGGAGGGTGAGGCATCAGAGTCAGTGGGTGAACGGATCGGAGAGATCGCAGGGTCGTCAGGGCTCGTTCCTCGTCGCAGCCAGCCGAAAGATGCCTTGATCGAGGCCTGCCCGGATCCGGCGGGCGACGGATCGTGCATCGCCTTCGTCATCCGCGATTTCGTGTTTTGGGAGACCCTCGAACATTGTATAGAAATCACGATATTCGCTGTAGTCGATTTCCTTGAGGATTTTATGCGCTGTTTCGATGAAGTCCAAAGGGAATGAAAAATCCAGCAGCACTTCGTAACCACCGCGTGCCAGAGGAACGGCGGCGGCGGTCGCTGAACGCATGAGCAGCGAGAATCGTTCTCTTCGAGACTTCGAGCCGGGTTTCGCGAAGAGCGGCCAAAAGGTGTCGCCCTCGATATAACAGAGCGGTGCTTGGGAGATTGCCACGAGTTCCCGCGCGACGGTCGTTTTGCCGGCCCCGACAGGACCAGAGAGCATGACAACGGACATTGCGTGTCTCCTCGTTCCCCGATTCTATGTCACTGCTCTCGGGGTCCGACGAATCGCACTCTGCCGGTTGGACACGGCTCCGATAAGTTTGGGTTCGTTCTGTGGCCGCCCCGGCGCGAGAACTCCGCTACTGAATGCCGAGATCGGAGAGCACTTTCGGTTTGGCTTCTTCGACGGCGAGCAGATTGTGGCAGACGGAACAGTCCTGAGGAATGGTGTCGCCGTTCTTAGCTGCGTGGCTGCCATCGTGACAGCGGAAGCATCCCGGATATTCCATGTGGCCGATGTGGTTGGGATGGGTTCCCCAGGTGACCTTCATGAAGGGAAAGACATTCTGGTCGTAGAGCGCCACCAGTTCCTTGCCCGCTTGTTGAACCAGCGCGGCTTTCTGGGATAGCACGGCGGGATTCTGAGTGCGATAGAAGGCTTGAAGCTGCTGCGGAATCTGGACGCCTGCATCTTCCTGGCTGGAGTAAGTGCCGTTCAGCAACGCCAGTCCCTCTTTGTGAATCCAGGGCAGGTCGGAACTGATTGCGCCGCTGGCCATGGCCTGGTCAACGGCCTCTTCGGCGGTAACGAAAGTGTGCGCGGCGCGGTTGTGGCAGTCGATGCAATCCATGACCCTGCGGTCGCCTTTGGGAACACCGCTGCCAGCGGGCTGTGTGCTGTACTCGGTGAACGAGCCGTCGGCGTTCTGCCGCTCCACCCAGGGAATCGTGGTGCGTGTGGAGTCGGTAGAGACGTACTCAATGTGGCCAAGGTGGACGCCGTGAATACCGGTATAGCGCGAGAGCGAGTCAACGCCGCCGAGGTGGAGAATGAGCACCGTCTGCGTTTCCGTGTTGGGCTCGTCGTCGGCAAAGTTCGACTTGACGAGCAGCTTGTCGCCGTCGAAGCGCGTAGGCGTGTGGCAGCCCTCGCAGGTGTAGCGCGCGGGACGCAGGCTGGTGACCGGCGAGGGAATCGGCATGGGATAGTTGGGAATGATTTTGGGCGCGAGCGGAGCGAGGGGGTGAAAGCTGACTTCAATGAGCTGCCTGGTGCCGTTGACCTTGGCGCTGAAGTAGGCTTGAGCGCCGGAGCCGATGTGGCAGTCGACGCAGGCCACGTGAGAGTGCGGTGAGATCCTGTAGGCCGTAAACTCGGGCGTCATCACATGGCAGGAGCGGCCGCAGAACTGCGGCGAATCCATGTACTCCGCGCCGTGATAGCTGGCCGTAGCCACGACCAGAAAGTTGACGATGGTGGCGACAAGGACAATGTCGAGGCCGTGGCGGAAGATGCGGTCGTTGAGATCGATGCGGGGAAACGCGGCTGGAATCTGGCCGGCTTTTTGCAGGGTTCTGCGCCGCAAGAACACGCCGACGGGGATGAGCGCCAAGCCGAGCAGGAACAGCACCGGCAGAATGAGAAAGAAGATGATGCCAAGGTAGGGGTTATCACTGAGGTGGCCGGAGAGCTCGGCCAGCCAGTAGCTGATCATGGTGATGCCGGAGGCGGTGGTGATGGCGCCGCCTGCGAGGCTTATGGGGTTGTTGCCGAAAAACAGCGCCGGACGAACCCAGCTATCGCGGAATCTCTCAAACAACGACACGTTTCCTCAGCCTCCATGTGCAGGCGGCCTGCCCGGGGGATGGCGGGGCCGCCTTCAAATCTCTGCGCCGATTGTAGAGCAGTTCCACAATTCACGTGCTCTTCCCTGCGTCTTGCAGGGTGGCTTTTTCTTGATGAAAAAGCCACTGAGCGATTGCGGGCCTGGGTAAAGCAATTGTGGAACCGCTGCAATTCCTACTTGAGGGTCTTGAAGTACGCGGCTACAGCGCTCACCTGCGGATCGGTCAGGCCGGCAATGGGCTTCATTTTGCCTTTGCCGTTCTTGACGGTAGCGGAGATCTGGGCGACGGTGAGAGCCTGGATCGACGGATCGGAGACCGGCTTGATGCCCATGGCCTTGGCCATGCCCGCACTCGGCGTGCCGGTAGGCCCATGGCACATTGCGCATTTCGCTTTGTAGGTGGCTGCGCCATCCTGAGCGAAGCTCATGGAGCCGGCCAGAAGCACCGTTGCGGCCAGCACGATATTGGAACGAAAACTCTTCTTCATTGCGAAACTCCTTGGGTTTTTTGGGCTCCGCGCGCAATCGAGCGCTTGCCGTGGTTAAGGTTGATGTCGCCGGCCAGCGTTCGCGGCCGTTGGTTCTGCAGTGGCGATAGTAGCAGGAACCACCTGACGCAAACCGGCGCGGTCGAGGCTCGCCATTGAGGATTTGAGTCCGACGACCGCGCAGGTTTGCTCTTGCACAACCACTTCGTCTTTGCTTTCGCGACCTTTGCCGTTACTTGGCGAGGGAGCGGAAGTAATCCACGGATGCCTTGATCTGGGCATCGGTGAGCTTGCCCTTGAATGCCGTCATCTTGCCTTTTCCGTTGGCGGTGTCAGAAATCATCTGCGCTTCGCTCAGCGACTTGACGGAAGGATCGCTCACGGGCTTGACGCCCATCATCTTGGCGATGCCGGGATTCGGCGTGCCCTCGGCTCCGTGACAGCTTTGGCATTTTGCTTTGTAGATGTCTGCTCCCGAGTCTTGCGCGAAGGCGGGTGCGATTGCAGCCGCCATCATAGCAACCAACGTAATTCCAGCCTTGATTTTCATTGCCTGTCTCCTCTTGCCAACCGTACCTTTCATCTCGATCGTGGAACTCGAACGTGGAACTGGGGTCCCGCGGTCAGAACTCCCAATGCATTCCAAGGGTGACGTTGTTGGCGCTGAAGTTCCGCGCAAGGGTTTCGCCGGCATTCGAAAGGGTCATACCGGTTTGCACGCCAGTGAGCGAACTGCAGAGAACGACCGGCGCCGCAGTTGTAGCCGACGGCAGAGTGGTAGAAGTGGAGCAATACTGCGCGCCGGACGGGCCACCCTCGCCGTATCGATAGAGGTTGTAATCCGCTCTGACGATCCACCCCGGATGAACGGTATAGGCAATATTGAAGAACGGGGACTGGTACTTGGACACCAGCGAACCGTTGACGTCGCGGGGGTCGTTGAAGAACCGGCTGCCATTGACAGAGCTGATGCGATAGCCGAAGTTGGCGTGAACCTTGTCGTTGGGCGAGACGGTGACCGCCGCCGATGCGGAGTTTGTCGGAGCGTGCATGAAATTCTTTACCGGCCCGAATTCAAGGTAGGAAGCGCCTCTCACCGTCGCGCCTGGGCAGCCCGCGCCGTTCGCCGGAGCGGCGGCCACTGGCAGCGCCGCGCTGGCGCCGCCGTCGTAGCAGATATTGCTTGCGAGGTACACATCGCTATAGGCGTAGTCGAAATCGAACCCGTAATGTTCGCTGGGCGCGAGGTCGGCTGCCGCGCTGAAGACGCGGCTGTAATCGACATGGTTGAGCGGGCCGTCGATGGGCGTCGATCCGGAGTTGTTGGTGTTGTTGTGACGCTCCAGATCGTTGTATGCGCCGGAGATGGTCGCCCAGGTCGTGGGCCTGTAGAGGGTGTGCACGCGATAATGCCTGGTTTGCCGCGGGCCCATCGGAGTGAACGCGTTGTCGTCGTAGAGCACTTCGACCGAGCCATTCAGATCCCAGTTGGTTGCGGGATGCAGAGCGGCATTGAATATGCCGCCGTTCTCGTTAATGGTGACGGTTCCATTGTTGGTTTCGCCGGGGGTTAATGGAAGGTTTCCGGGATTGCCGCCGGGATCAACAGCGACGGTAGAGGTAGCGGGGCTGTATGCGTTCTCCGCGATTACATGTGTGCGATAGCGATAGGTAAGCGAGAATGAGCTGCGAGCCGTGGCATCCCAGGTCGCGGTCAGATTGTTGGTGGTGAACTTTTGGCCGAAGTAAGCTGGCCAGGGTGTGCCGACCGTGCCGCTGCCTTCAAATGTTGAAGCGCCCTGGGCAGAAGTGGTCGTGATCAAGATGGGGTTGTTAACGGTCTCGTTGCCGGTCGATGTGGTCGTATCCAGCGGCGTCGTGGCAGTGGTTAAGCCCGTCATGGTCGTCGTCCCCGGCTGGTGGACAAGGGAGTAGTTAATCTGCTCAGAGAGGCTGAACTTCGGCGTGAGCTGCCAGACGATGCCGTAGTCGGCGGCGACCGCTTCACGCTGCCCGCTGCCTGTGCCCGTATACGCAAGCGCGCGAGTGGCTCCGGCGGTTTTGGTGCCCACGGTGAGCCCGTTGAAATTCTCGTTGTAGTAAGGCATGTTCATATTCGCTTTGGTGTAGCGGAACTCGCCGTTCATCGAGATGTTCTTGAGGCTCGTGCTCTGCAGGCGGAAGATCTCGGTTGGGAACAAGACGCGCGTCGGCGCGGTGCGGAGATAGCTGGTAGACACAGCGCAGGCGGGATTAATGATGGGCGAGCCGCCTGTACTGTTCGCAGTCAGCATTGGGTTGCCGCCCATGCTTGTTGTGTTGCATGAGGCGGGTGTATAGGGCGTGAGCATGTCGTAGTTGGCAAGTAATTCGACTTTGGTTCCATCTGCTTCCTGCACGTTGAAGTAATTGGAGTCGAGGGTGAAGAAGGAGTTCTCCTTGAAGTGGTCGATCTGTTCTTCAAAGGTCAGCCGCGTACCCTGAACGGGCTTCCAATCAAGCGCAGCCGTGTAATCGTCGGTGCTGTGCCGCTGAAATTCAAAGAGATGGACGTCGTACGAGCCCGCGACCTGGTATCCGCTCGGGCTCAGGCTCGGCCCTTCAAAGTTGTTGTGCGAGTAGTTGAACCGAAGCGTGAATTGCGAGAGGGGCAGCAGCGTCAGGCTGGTGTCGGTCATGCGGCGAACGGTATTGAACAGGAATGCCGACGTATTCAACTGCGGCCACGCCAGTGAGCCGGTGGGCGAAGCGG
Source organism: uncultured Occallatibacter sp. (assembly GCA_964486495.1). Taxonomy (GTDB): domain Bacteria; phylum Acidobacteriota; class Terriglobia; order Terriglobales; family Acidobacteriaceae; genus Telmatobacter. The sequence goes on along the minus strand of CAZANC010000014.1, from coordinate 12,181 downwards.
CGGGACCGATGGGAATCGTCTGACCGCCGGGGATGTTCGGGTTGCCCAGCAAATCGTAGTCGAAGTAACGCCGGTCGCGCCGGAACAAGCCTGAGAACTCGTAGACCTTGCCTTTGGAGAAGTCGAGCTTGGCGAAGTTCATCGGATCGCCGCCGAAACCGTTGCTGAAGGCCTTCAGGTCATCGACAAGGGGATTCTTGTTCGTCGAAAGCGCATGCAACTCAAAAGTCTCGCCAAGGACTCGGGGCCCGGACTTCTGATTGATCATTGTGTCGTACATGGAGCCGCTGCCGGAGAGGCCGTTCACATGGCCGCCGACATCGATGGCCTGGTGGATGACATAGCCGTTGGGCGCAGACACCGGCGTACCTGTCGCCGCCGGCGGTGTGGCCGGATCCTGCGCTACTGCGATACCCGTCGTCACAAGCAAAATGGCAACCCCAACGCCGGTAGCGATGTGCCGGGCGATTGCGGGAGTGTGCTGCCGATTAAAAAGCCAGCCGATCATCTTCATATGAAGCCTCACTTGAAAAACTCGCTTGCCTCGAAACTTTGAACCCACGTGCAAATTCGCCTGGTGATCCGGGCCGCGCCGTCCAAGGTGCCTGAAGGGCGCGGCTCAGCTCCATATCTCCTATCGCAGGAACGCAGCGTTGATGTTCGACCCATGAATGTAGGTGTGGCAGCTGGTGCAAGGCGCAAGCTCAGCCGACCCCTGACCCATTCCCGTGATCGCGTGCGACGAAACCGGGCTATGGCACTGGTTGCAGAGCGTATTGGTGCTCGGCATGTTCAGTAGCCGCGGATTCTGGGAGCCATGAGGTGTGTGGCAACCCACGCATCCCTCAGCCTTGACCGGAACATGCTCATACACAAACGGTCCACGCACATCGGTGTGGCACTTGGTGCAGATCCAATTCTGGTCAGCCGTCGACTTCAGGTTGCTGTTCTCGAAGGTGCCGTGAACGTCGTGACAGTCGCTGCACTTGATCAGGCCTTCGTTCACCTGGTGATGGAAGGGCATGCCGAACGCCGGTTTCACGTCGGCATGACATTGGAAGCAAAGCGTGGGCTGCGGAGCTTTAAGCAGCGACTCCTCTTTGCTGCCGTGAATGCTGTGGCAACTGGTGCAGCCGACGTTGGCCTTGGCGTGAGGAGAGCGGTCGAAGTTGGGATGCGCGCCCGCGTGGCAGCTCAGGCACTTTGTGTCAACGTCTTTGGCCGAGGCCTTGGCGGGATCGAAGATCTTGGTTACGTCGCCGCCGCCTGCTACGTGCTCGCTGCCCGCCCCGTGACAGTTCTCGCAGGTCACGCCATTCGCGTTCCCATGCATCAACGCCATCTTCTGGTGAGGATTGGTGGCGAAATTCTTCGACACGTCTGCGTGGCAGGTGGCACAAGTGTCGGACCCCACAAATTCGGCGTGTCCGGCGGGGGCGGCCGGCGTGTCGGGGGCCTTGGCTCCCGGCGACTGGGCTGTGAGCGCCGTTGCGCAAATCATGCCCATACCGAGCAGGAACATCAAAAACACTCGCAGTCCCGGACATTTCCCGAGAGCCGCACCATTGGACAAACTGGATAGTCTGGACAAACGCGTTACCGGCCGATGAATATGCATGCAAAATACCGCCTTCGAAGAACTTCGTATTACGACTCAAAAACCGAACTCAGCTGCTAACCCTCGCTGAGTGTGGTGGATTCTCCATGTGAGCGCGAGCACCGCTGGAACCTTTTGCGGACGCCTGCCGGTGCGGAGCATCACCACATGCACGACAGATTACGGTTTCGGTGTAAAAGTGGGCGGTGATTTCTATCACATAAGATATGGGGATTAACTTTGGGGCCAAAGGTCTATTAGCCCAGTCATTTGCGGGTTGTTCGTCCAGGAGGGCCGGATCAAGCCGTCACATCGCCAAGAAACCGGGTTCAAACGTGAGGCACGTCACATCCAAAGCGTCCTTTCCTCAAGCAAACTGGGAGCAACTGCCGCTGTAAATGGGAAAGAACCGGGCATTTCGACCTCACCCGCGGCCTGTGCGGACAGGAATGAAGGCCGGAAAGCGGGAGAGGCGAACGGCCGCGTCAGAATGGAACGAGGAAGAACGATGGCGGACATGCAGACTTCGTTGGAAGAACAGACGCGGTCGCCACGGTTGAGCCGGACGTCGCCGCTGGGGTGCGCGGCCTGCGCGAATCGCCGTCCCGGCTGGTTCTGCTCGCTCGGGAGCGCGGTTTTGGCCGATCTGGAACTCGCTACCAGCACAATTTCGCTTCCTTCGCAGGCTGCGCTCTTTACTGAAGGTGAAGACGCGCGTTGCCTCTACCTGATTTGCAGCGGCTATTTGAAGCTGACTGCGGGACGGCGTGAGGACCGGCACATGATTGTCCGCGTTGCCGGCCCCGGGTCGATGCTCGGCTTGTACGCCGTGCTCTCGCATGGTGTTTACGAGGTATCGGCGGAGTCATTGACGCCCGCCCAGTTGCGACCGGTGGAGCGGGAGCGATTTTTGAGTTTTCTGCGCAACCACAAGGAAGCACAACTGCGTGCCGTGCAATGCATCTGCCAGGAGTACCGCTTCGCGCTGCAGGATGCGTGCCGCATTGCGCTGACTGAAACCGTGGCCGCGCGGCTGGCTCGCCTGCTGACGGAACTTGCGCATCAGATCGGCGAGCACACCACTGGCGGAGAATTCCGCTTCCCGCTTTTGTTGACGCACGAGGAGATGGCCTCGATGACCTGCACCACCCGCGAGACCGTCACCCGCACCCTCGGACAGTTCCGCAAAGACGGCTGGATCTCAATTGAAGACTCCAACGTGACCATTCATCAACCTGGCCAGCTGCAAGGCCTTCTGTAGCTTCACCCAGGGGAGCAGCATCGTCCGGAGAGGACGACGCAGGCTCTACTTTTTCGCTCCCCCGCGCCCCGAATGTGGAGTCCAAAGAGCTATGATTCTTGGAGGAACACTGCTTTCAAGGTTGGAGCTCAATCTGCTCATGAATCGTTTTATTTTGTTCTTATCTTGCTCTCTTCTGTGCTGCGTTGCAGCTGCCCAAAATCCCGCTCCCGACCCAGCAGCGGGCGCCGTTCCGCCGGCAGAAAAGCCCGGCGTGATGGAAACCGTCAGCCCGGAGATCCTGCAATTCCAGAAGATCGAAGACAGTTGGTCCGACGCCGTGAACCGGCGCGACCAATACGGTCTGGAACTGGTGCTATCTCCGCTGTTTGTAGATGTTTCCGCGAGCGGCGATGTGACGACGCGCAACCAACAGGTGGCGCAGGTGCTCAGCCTCGAAGACAAGACGCTCTACCTCACGCAGAAGGTCGTTACGGTGCGCATGCTCGGCGATATTGCCGTGGCTAACGGCACGTACACGCTGCACCACAAGACCCCCTCAGGCCTGGTGGACGAAAGAGGCGTCTTCACGCAGGTCTTTGAGCGGGTGCACGGCGGCTGGCTGTGTCTCAACTCGCAGCGGACCGTGCTGCGGCAGGATGCAAGCTCGAAGAAGAGAGAGTCGTCGCCGGAGACGCCGTTCCACCTGCCAAATCCGTTCTCCAGGGGCGATAAGGGGCCGCAATAAGGGCTGAGAGGATCTGAGTCTGCCCCTAATGAAGGTTCCCTTAATAAGGCGACCCGTTATTAAAGGTTGGGAGGCTTTCCTTTAATAGCGATTCAATTGCTATTCAAACTTAAATAGGAAACGAGCACGTTTACAGTGCGGCCATGGCTTCGGCCTGGTTGGGGAACAGGCGCGCGTATTTCGTGATGCCCACCATGGTGAAGACCTTGGTGAAGTGCGCCGAGAGGCCGAAGGCGAAGACGGTCTGCCCAGAGTGCGCGGCTTGAATGAGCAGTTGGATGACCAAGGCAATTCCACTGGAGTTGATGTAGTCCACGCGCGTGAAGTCGAGCAGGATGAGCTTCGTCGTCTCCCTGGGCAGGCCCTCGTAGGCGCCCAGAACCGCGTCCTTCGAGGTGCTGGCAATATCGCCTTCAAAACGGAGGATGGCTACCGGGTATCCCGATGGGGACTTGATCTGGTCAACGTGCGATTTGGTGTCGCTCTGCACTTTTCGATTGCCTCCACTTTCTATACGGCTCCGCTTTAGCCTACACCGGCGTCTTGTCCAACTTGATGAGCAGGCGGACGTAGCTGCTTTTGCCATCGGCTCCGGTCACCCACTCCGCTTCGTCTACTAACGCCTGGATGAGAAACATTCCCATGCCGCGCGCGTCTTCTTCGCCGTGCATCTTGCGATCGATGTCCGGCCTCGCGGGCTGAGTCGTGATTCCCCGGCCATCGTCGATCACCTTCACTTCAAGCGCGTCGTTATCGGCGCGAAGAACCACTCCGACGGAGAGCTTTTCATTCAGCCGGTTGCCGTGTTCGATGGCGTTGATGCACGCCTCGGCCACTGCCGTCTTCAGATCTTCGATCCGATCCTCAGGGAAACCCATCAGCTTGGCCACCGCCGACGCCGTGCTCATGGCCACCTTTTCGTAGCCCATTTTGGTAGGAAGACGGACCTCGACGGTGGTGGTTTTCGGCTCGGTCATTCCAGCATCACTCCGCGGCACAGCGCCAGCGCGGTCATATCGTCAGCTTGCGGGCCGCCCTCGGCAAACGCTTCAATGGCTACCCACAATGCATCGAGGATACCATCGGCTTTCTTGGACGGGCTCTTAGAAAATTCATTCAAAAGCCTTTCCGGACCAAACTCTTCATCTCCCCTGAAGACCTCGGTGAGGCCGTCGGTATAGAAAAGGAGGCGCGCTCCGTCTGGGAAGCTGTGCTGTTCGCTCGTGTAGCGCATGCCGGGCAAAAGGCCCAGAGGCGTTCCGGCCGCGTCAAACTGGATCGGCGGTGAGCCCGGCGCGACGAGGAACCCTGGATTGTGACCCGCGTTCACCACTTCGATCTCGCCGGCAGCGGGATGAAGCCGGAGGAAAATTGCCGTCACGTAACGCCGGCGCGCCTCCTCGCCTTCGGCCCAGTGGTGCTGGTTCATGCGCGTGGCGAGCTCGTCCAGAGGCGGCCCGGTGAGCGCCATGCCGCGAAAAGCCGCGCGAAAGCTGGTGGACATAATCGCCGAGGCCAGTCCTTTGCCGGCCACATCGGCCACAGCGATGAGCAGGCTGCCGTCGGGCTGCCCGACGATATCGAGATAGTCGCCGCCGACCTCGTAGCAGGTATCGGAGCGGAAGGCGATGGAATAGCCGGGAATCTCGGGCAGCTCCTGCGGTAGCAGCGAGCGTTGAATCTGGCGAGCCGCGTTCAGGTCCTGCTGCAAGCGCGCGAACTCGACGTTGCGCTTGTGATTCCGCGCGTTTTCGAGCGCCACGGCGGCTTGCAGCGCCAGACCTTCAAGGAAATCGGCCTCAGAGAGCGAAAGCTCGCGCCCTCCCGGAGACGCCACGACGAGCTCGGCCATTTTGCGGCCGTCGCGGTCGGCCAGCGGATAGATGAGCAGTTGGTCGGAATTCGCGGCGTCGGCTGCGGCCTCCGCCGGAAGCCTGCCGTACGTCAGGCCGGCTGAGGGAAAAGCGGCGCCGGCCATCTCCAACTCGCGCACGACGATGCGCAGGACGGACTCGAGGACCTCCTCTTCGCGGATGGTGGAGTGCACCTGGCGCGAAGCCTCAAGCAAAGCCTGCAGGCGGAAGACCTGCTGCTGCAACTCGATTATTTCGCCGCCCGCGGCAAGCTGAGCGTCGAGTTCCATAGGGACCCCCGTGGAATCTCACTCTAGCATGGCGGGACTACCCTTGTGGCCTCAAGTGACGTAACATCGAAGCCATAAAATCCCAGAGCACTCGGAGATGGTTATGAGCGCCCAAACACGCGCCGTGGCACGCGCAGCTCTGTTCGGTCTGCTGAGCTGGGTCATTCCGTTCGTCGTCTCGTTCGGCCTATTCCCGTTGAAGAAAACTAACGCCGCGCTGTTCAGCACGCTGATGTACCTGGTGGTTCTGGTGACCGCGGGAGCCTTGTTGAATTTCTACTTTCGCAAGCGGGCGGTGTCGGTTCGCGAGGCCGCGCTGGTTGGTGCGGCATGGCTTGCCATCAACCTGATCTGCGACTACCCGATGTTCGCATTCGGACCCATGAAGATGACGCCGATTGGATACTACTCGGAGATCGGGCTTGTATATCTGACATACCCGATCTTCGCGGTGATGGCGGCGCGGATGGCGGCGTAGGCATTTTTGTAAAAACCGGAAAGGCCGTCCAACAGCGAAACCGCGATGCCGGTCACCTCGTCAGGATTTCCTCCAGGACAGGCGTGAGATCGCGCCCTCCGTAGAGAATGCGCAGAATTTCGACCTTGTCTTTGCCGACGCGGAAAAGGATAGTTGCGCGGCGTTCAAAACCCATCCTGCGTAGGCCCGAAACGCGACCGGGGACGACCGTTCCCCGCGCCGGGAGGGTGCTCAGGCTCAAACAAAATCGTTCCAACCGGTTCAGATAGCGGTCGGCGGTTTCCAGGCTGGACTCTTTCGCGATGTGACAGAAAAGCTCGTCGAGGTCAGCTGCGGCGTCCGCCAGAAAACGGACCTCGAACCGCTTCACGGGGTGGTCTTGCTGGAGGGGCGGCTGTATTTGGCGCGGAGCTCACGGAAAACCCTCGCGGACGGGATGCTGGGTTTCGGCTCGGCGAGCGCTTCTTCGGCCAGGCGTGTCAGCCACTCATTCAGGCCGGCCTCCTCGCGCTCCAAGGCAAGAAGGCCGGCGCGAATAACCTCGTCTGGGGTGGCGTACGTCCCAGACTCGACCCGCGAATCCACTGCCCGCCGAAGCGCGCCCAAATCAACCCGGATTGTGTTTTGTGCCGAGGTCATATGCGGCCTTCCACTTCCATTCTACTGCTATTCGACTCTTTTCATCGAGGTCTAAGTCCGGCGATAGTGTCCTAATTTGGATACTCGCGTTGATGGCGGCGCGGATGGCGAGAGCCTGAGAAGCAGCAGGCAGTTGGGCCGCTCTGAAGGCTTGGCAAACAGCCGATGGTTTTGACGGCAGGAGTACACTTGCGGCAGTCGCCGAATAGTCCCCAAAAGAACCACCCTGGAGGTCACCCGATGAAATTCCATCTACACGTGTCCAAAGATCCGCCTGGCCGGTGGGATGCGCGCCTCTGCACATCCATTCTGTTGGCGTCGTTCGCTTGCGCCACCTTTTTCGCAAGCCAGTGCGCGGCCCAGTTGCGAATTGGACGCGACATCGGTGGTCCGGCGCAGGATGCCGCTTCGCTGGTGAGCTCCGCGACCGCGACTCCGGCGGAAACGGACATCTCTGCTCCGGTTCCCGACGCGGAAGAAGCCAGCTCGGTGAGCCCGGCCACAAATTCGCTCTTCTCGCTCGCGCAGGAAGGCGGGCAGAGTTCGTCTTCACTGGGCTCGTCTTCGCAGAGCTCGTCTGCAACCACCGCTCCTGCCAAGGCTCCGGCAGCTAGACCCAAATCTCCGCATCATGGGCTGGGCATAGCGCTGGCCGTAGTCGGAACCGCGGCGCTGACCGTGGGCATAGCAGCCTATGCGCTTGGAGGAGCTGATATCTGTGCCAACGAGAAATCCGGCGGCTGCCACGAAGCGAGGGACGCTGGGCTGATCTTGATGCCGGTGGGTGCGGGCGTCGCGATTACGGGATTTTATCTCCAGTTCCACCGCTGAGGTTGGAGCCGAGCTGACGGTGCACGCCGGATCGCACGCTACGTGATTCTGGCCGGAGCTTTTGTGCCCGCGCACTCCACGATTGCGGCAGGCTGCGTCTGCGAAGCGGCGAAACCGCCCAGCGCTTGTGGTATTGTCGAATCAATCCCGCAGAATCAACTCGCGGGAATTCCCCTAAGTCCAAATAGTCAGTTGCCTCGGTTTTACTCCGCGTGTCTTCGGCCCACGGTTTTCCGCTTTTCAAGTTGGGTCGGCGCGCGAGGCACGAGTCTTCTATCTCACGCTTGAGGTGTACCCATTTGATGACCCCAATCAGCGAATCCATTGACGCCAATCTGGTTCTGACACTGGAGGAGATCACCAACCTGGCGGAGCAGGAGGGCAAGCCGGCCGACACGCTGATGAACGTGGTAGCCCTGATCGCCACGCGATTCAGGACCGACGTTTGCTCGGCCTATCTGCTGGAGCCGGACCGGTCAAATTTGGTGCTGGCGGCGACGCTGGGCCTGCACCCGCGATCGATCGGCACATTGCGCATGCCCCTGAATGAAGGCCTCTCCGGCCTAGTCGCCGAGCAATTGGTGCCGGTGGCCGTGCCCCACGCGCCCGAGCATCCGCGCTACAAATACTTCAAGGAATCGGGCGAAGAGGAATACCACTCCTTTCTCGGCGTGCCTTTGATCGACCGCGGAGTGCTGCAGGGCGTGCTGGTGGTGCAGACCAAGGATCCGAGAGTCTTTCACGAAAATGAAATTCGCATGCTTGTGGAGGCGGCGGCCCAGGTTGCGCCGGTGGTGAGCGAGGCGCGGACCCTCGACCGGTTCGTTGCGCCGGTGCAGGAGAAACTGTGGAACCTGGCGCGCAACGTGTGGTGGAGCTGGGACAACGAGTGCGTGAGCCTGTTTCGCGACCTGAATCCCACGCGCTTTCGGCAGCTGAATCAAAATCCGATTGCGTTGCTGAACGAAGTTCCGCTGGCGGAGATCGAGCGGCGGGCCACAGAACTGGTGTTGCACAGCCGCATCAATTACGCTTACCGGCGCCAGCAGGAGTACCTGCACGACGACCGTACGTGGGGCGCGAGCCATGCGGGCGTTCTGAGGCCGCGGCCAGTGGGGTATTTTTCCGCCGAGTTCGGCCTGCACGAATCGCTGCCGATCTACTCCGGCGGCCTGGGCGTGCTGGCGGGCGACCACATCAAGAGCGCATCGGACCTGGACATTCCTCTGATCGGGGTCGGGCTCTTCTACGGGCAAGGGTACTTTCTGCAGCGACTGGACGGAACGGGATGGCAACGCGAAGAATATCTACAGACAGATGTGAATCAACTGCCGATGCAGCAGGCTATCGGCGCGAACGGCGAGCCGGTGGTGGTGGAGATTGCCACGCGCGGCAGCTCGATTCGCGCTAAGGTGTGGCGCGCGAAGGTGGGCCGCTGCGATCTGCTGCTGCTTGACTCGAACGTGGCCGGCAACGCGCCCGAGGATCTGGAGACGACCTCGCGCCTCTACGGCGGCGACGCGCGCACGCGCATCCGGCAGGAGCTGCTGCTGGGCGTGGGCGGCTTTCGCGCGCTCAAGGCAATGGGCGTCACGCCGGGCGTTCTGCATCTGAACGAGGGCCATAGCGGATTCGCAGTATTTGAGGCCATTCGCAGCCGCATGGAGGAGGAGGGCCTGGACTTCTACTCCGCTGCCCGCCAGATTCCCCGCGAAGTGGTCTTTACCACGCACACGCCGGTGCCCGCGGGACACGATCGCTTCAGTCCCGACCTGATCGAAGAGCACCTGGGTCCGCTGCGCGATCAGCTCGGCATCTCGCACGAAAACCTGATGGGTTTTGGCCGCGAAAATCCCACCGACAGCCAGGAGAATTTTTGCATGACGGTGCTGGGCCTGAAGCTGGCGCGGCGCGTGAATGCCGTCAGCTCGCTGCACGGCGAGGTTTCGCGGGCCATGTGGCGAGGCCTGTACCCCGACGGGCCGGAGGATGCGGTACCGATTGGCCACGTCACCAACGGCGTGCACGTGCCGTCGTGGCTGGCGCCGCAGATGCGCCGGCTCTACGACCGGCATCTCGGCGTAGGCTGGCAGCGCCAAAGCGGAGCGGCGCACACCTGGTCGGCCATCGAGAGTGTGGACGACGGCGAGCTGTGGGAGACGCACCTCAGCCTGAAAGGGCAGCTGTTCAATTTCCTGCGGCGCCGCGCACACGAGCAGGCCGAACGCCGCAGCGAACCTGCGGAGGCTTTGAAGCGGCTGGACAAGGTGCTCTCACCCGATGCCTTGACGATCGGATTCGCGCGCCGCTTTGCCACTTACAAGCGCGCCAACCTTTTGCTGAAGGATTTGGAACGGCTGGCCGCGATGGTGAACGATGCCAAGCGCCCGGTTCAGTTCGTTTTTGCCGGCAAGGCACACCCGCACGACGAGCCGGGAAAGAGAGTGCTGCAGCAGATTGCGCAGATGATGCGCCACGCGGACTTCGGCGACAAATTCGTTTTTATTGAGGACTACGACATCAACGTTGGCCGGCACCTGGTGCAGGGAGTCGATGTGTGGCTGAACAATCCGCGGCGGCCGCTGGAAGCCTCAGGAACGAGCGGCATGAAGGTGGTGCTGAACGGGGGGTTGAATCTTTCCATTCTGGATGGGTGGTGGGCCGAGGCTTACGACGGGCTGAATGGATTCGCCATCGGAACCGGCAGAACGCACTCCAATATGGACGTGCACGACAGCCGCGATGGCGAGGCGCTTTACCGCGTGCTTGTGGACGAGGTAATTCCGCTTTACTACCAGCGCGATCGCGACGGGCTGCCACGTGGCTGGATTAAGCGCATGAAGCGGACGATCCGGACGCTGGGATGGCGCTTCAACGCCGACCGCATGGTGATGGATTACACCTTGAACTGCTACATACCCGCGGCGGGAGGCACATCGAGCGAGGTGCGGACGCCGGCGTAGGGGCTGAACAGCGCGGCGGTCGCCGTCATCCACGGGCATTGGCAAAGTTTGCTAACCGTGCTAGGATGGCTTTCAGTCCCACCTTGAATAGGGACGGACGAAAATACCATGCCTACTCGCAATGTGAATTTGACGAAAGAACTCGACAGCTTTGTGGTGGCGCGGGTCGAGAGCGGACGTTTTGAGAACGCCAGCGAGGTGGTTCGCGCCGCCTTGCGCACGCTTGAGCGAGACGAGCGTCTCTATGAGACGAAATTGGCGGCGTTGCGCGCAGCCATCGACGAGGGAGATGCAAGCGGAGTGGTGGAAGGCGATGTCTTCGTCGAAGTCCGCAAGGAGCTCAAGTTGTCTAAGAAATCCCATTAACCATGCCCAATGCAAGGTTCTCGGGCAGAGCAAAAGCGGACCTCCTGAGCATTGGCTGGTACACCTTGCGTGCCTGGGGCGAAGCACAGACAGCACGCTATCTCGAAGATTTGAAGAAATGCGCCGGAATGCTCGCCCGAAATCCGAGGCTTGGCAGGTCGTGCGATTGGATCCGGCCCGGTCTGCATCGTTTCGAGCAGGGACGGCATGTCGTGTTTTACCGCGAGGTAAAGGGCGGCATCCTTGTCGTTCGCATTCTCCATCAGAGCATGTTGCCAGATAAACATTCATTTGAAGGTGAGAATCCTGGCGCCTAGAGTGGAGCCGAGTTCACCACTCGCGGCGCACGCCGAAGGCGTCAAGCTGCTCGTCGTTGCTGATTAATGCCAGGTCTTCGTGGATAGACTGCGCAGCAATCATGCGGTCGAATGGGTCATTGTGTACGGGCGTAAGACGGCCGGCACGCAGGGCGTGCTCGAGACTGATGGGCAGTAGCAGATAACCTGCCGATCGAATGACAGGAACGAAATCGTCAACGAGAGCCTGCGCCAAGGACAGTTTGCCCAGGCGATACTTCGTTGCGATTTCCCACGCGGAAGCGGCCGAGACGAAAACCTCATTGCGCTTCGGTTGAATTAGATGATGGGCACGGGATGAAAGCAGCTCGTCGTAGGCCGCCGCCCATAAGAGGGCGTGGGTATCAAGCAGAACTCTCACTCGTCCTCGCCATTCCAAAGCCGGAGCTCATCTTCCGGCAGAGGCTCGAAGAATTCTGGACCAACTTCGATCTGCCCCTTGAGAAAGCCAAGGCGGCGATTGCCGCGAACCGGCTCGACCGGAACAAGGCGTACAACGGGCTTGCGTTCGCGACCGCTCGTAATCTGGACGTCCTCACCCTGTAATGCGCGCTGAATGAGTCTGGAGAGGTTGGTCTTGGCTTCGAAGATGGTGGCAGAGGGCATCGTTGTATCCTGCTAAGTTAGCTTAGCTAATCTAGCAGACTATGTCAAGTTAGCGAGATGGCAGCGGGCTCAACAACTTCAATTTCAGGGTGGTAAGAGCCTGGATCAGCTCACCAGCTCCATCTCTTTGAGCGATTCCGCATACGGAGCGCGCAGCGGCCCGCGCTCGGTGATGATGGCGGTAATGTACTTGGCTGGGGTGACGTCAAAGGCG
>CAZANC010000013.1:0-24637 GCA_964486495.1 uncultured Occallatibacter sp. | reverse complement strand
TGGCCTGGAAATCGGCCACCGACTGATCCATGCGGCGTTTGAGGTCGTTGTAGAGATCTTTGAGCGCCGGATTGCCGGCCATGAAGGCTGTCATAAGAGATCGTCCTCACTGCGCAATTTGTCAAAGGCTACAGCGGTTCCGCGGTTTCTGCGTCCTGAAGCCATGGCCGCCAAGTGGATTTTTCCTTAACCAGGGTCCCCGCAGACAGGTCTTCGTCTGTGAGGTGGAAGTAGAAATCCACCCTGTACCGCAGCTGGAAACGGCTCCAACAACTGCTGAACCGCTCTATTCTACAACTCCTGCAGTGGGACGCGAATGTTCGTAACGCCTTACGCGACCACCGCCAGGCCCGTCGCCGCAGCCTGCTCGTGCGCGTGATAGCTCGACCGCACCAGCGGCCCGGACTCGACGTGCCGGAAACCCATGCGAAGCGCTTCGGTTTTCAGCTCGGCAAACTCCCGCGGAGGATAGAGGCGCGCCATCGGCAGGTGATCGCGCGAAGGGCGCAGGTACTGGCCAACGGTCAGAATGTCGCAGCCCGCGCGAGCCAGGTCGCGGAAGACTTCAAGTAGTTCGTGCGTTTCTTCGCCAAGGCCAACCATCACCCCGGACTTTGTCAGCCCTCCGGGCCGCAGTTCCTTCGCGTAGCGCAACAGCTCTAACGAGCGCTCATAGCGCGCGCCCGAGCGGACGACGCGATAGAGGCGCGGAACGCTCTCTGTGTTGTGATTGAGCACTTCCGGTCGGGCTTCGACGACCGTCCGAATGGATTCCAGATCGCCCTGAAAGTCGGGAATCAAAACTTCGACGCGGCAGCCGGGCGCCTGGCGACGAATCTCCGCGATCACGAGAGCGAAAGCGCGTGCGCCGCCCAGGTTGTCGTCGTCGCGATTCACGCTGGTGATCACGGCGTGCTCCAGGCCCAGCGCGGCGATCGCCTCAGCCACGCGGCGCGGCTCGTCGAAGTCGATGGGCTCGGGCCGTCCTTTGGGCACCGCGCAGAACCCGCATCGCCGAGTGCACTGGTTGCCCAGCATCATAAAGGTCGCGGTTTTGTGGTGCCAGCACTCGCCGATATTGGGGCACTGCGCGCTCTCGCATACCGTGTGAAGGCCCAGTGAGCGCGCCAGGCGCTTCAGGCTGTGGTAGTTCTCGCCCACGGGTGCGCGAGCCTTCAGCCACTCCGGCTTGGGCACGGGCGCGCGGCGCGCGGGTTCAATCTGCACCAGCTCCATCCTTGTTATTGTAGCCAGTTGCTCGTCCTCGCGGCGTGCTACTCTGAGCACAATTGTCAGAGCAACCACTCAGCGAACCATGCAAAGCATCTCAGTGGCCATCGTCGCACGCAATGAAGCGGAGAATATCGGCCGCACACTGGCCAGCGTGGCCTGGGCCAACGAAATCAACCTCGTCGATTCGGGTTCCACCGACAAGACCGTCGAAATCGCAAAGAGCTTTGGCGCAAGAGTTTTCCACGAGAGCTGGAAGGGTTACGGCCCCCAGGTCAACTCAGCTATCGATAAGTGCACCTGCGACTGGATTCTGAATCTCGACGCAGACGAGTGGTTAACGCCGGAACTGGCGCTGGAGATCCAAACGCTGCTCGGCGGCCAGCCTCGCTGCGCCGCCTACATCGTTCCCCGGCTCAACCTGATCTTCGGCCGCTGGATGCGCCACGGCGGCCTCTACCCCGACCGCAAGTTACGCCTCTTTCGCCGCGGTAGCGCGCGCCTGCGCGAGGATACCGAGCCGCACGCCACGCCCAAAACGCAGGAGCCAACCGGCAAGCTGAAAAACCACATGCTTCACCGGCAGTATCCGACGCTCGAGTATTACATCGAACACATGCAGCACTACAGCACCGCGACCATTCCGCTTTTCCTGCGCAAGGGCAGGACGAGCGACTCGATCTTCGCTTTCGTCGCCAACACGGTCATCAATCCGGCGCTTACCTTCATCAAGAACTACATCTTTCGCCTCGGCTTTCTCGACGGCAGGGAAGGCCTTATCTTTCACCTGAATCATTCCGCCTACGTCAACTGGAAGTTCGCCAAGGCATGGGAGGCGCATCAATCCGCCACCAAAGAGGCCGCTGAACCCATCGCGCCCACTGATCCAGCTAACGATTCCGGCGCACCATCGCTTCCGAAAAAGCGATCTCCCAAGCAATGACCACTCAGATGGATTCGCCGGCCACGGCTGCAACGCCCCGTTATCTGCTGGTCATGACGGCCACCGTCGCGCCGCCGCCAAACGCGCAGGTCAAACGCTCCTCGCCACAAGTCCGCCTTGAAGACTACAAAAGCGCACTGCGATTCTGGCTCCGCTATCCCCACGCGGCCGCCGAGCGAATTCTATTTCTTGAAAACTCCGGCGCGGACCTGAGCGATTTGCGCGCGATTGCGCAAACCGAAAACCCGCACCGCCGCGAGGTTGAGTTTTTGTCGCTGCCGGTTCACGAGATACCCCCCGGCACAAACTACGGCTACACGGAGATGCAAACCCTCGACGAGGGTCTGGCTCTAAGCAAACTTCGCCCAGCCACAACGCACATGATCAAGGTGACCGGTCGGCTGACTTTCCCCGCGCTGGGCAAGGCGCTCGACCGTGTTGCCGGCTCAAGCTCCGCTCCCTTCGAGCTCATGATCGATTGCCGCAGGCTCGGCCTTTTCCGTCGCGGATACGACGCCAGGGTTCAACTCTTCGTCTGTTCTCATTCCTTCTATAATCGCGTGCTGCGCAACTCGAATCGCGAAATGAACTCCACCGGCGTTCGATTGCTGGAACACCTGATCTTCCGCAATGTCATTCCGTTCAAAGGCCAGCCGGGCTACCACTTGCGCTTCCCGTGCAACGTCGATCCGGTGGGCCACTTTGGCTTCAAAGACCGGCGCTACGACTCGCCCCGCACTGCTCTTGCGCGAAGCACGCGCGCCCTCCTGCGCGTGATCGCGCCGAATTACTGGTTCTAGGTTTTGGTTGGAAGCCTTGTGCGTTTACTTCAGTTTCTCCCGCACATCGGAGCGGACCAGATAGAGGAAGAAGAGAAGATTCAGCAAACCCTGCACCAGGGATGGATACGAGTGCTGCAGCGAGAATCCCCAAAGGAACGATCCCGACAGAAGCGCCACGGCAGCCAGCGTGAGCGCCCACGCCCAGCGCAACAGCAGCAGCAAGCCCAGCGCCCCGGCGATGAAGAGCACTGAGAAGATAAGATAGAGCACCCCGGCGCGGTGGTTCATGACAGACACGACGGTGACACCAGACAGCAGGAGCATGTAAAGGCTGATTGCGATCAGGCCAGGGAGCTTGAGGAGCTGCGGCTTCTGCGAATTCCGGCCCGTGGGCGCCTGCGCCATATCGGTTCTTGGAGTGCTCGTATTGGCGTTCGTGCTCATAGCGTGTGCAAGTAGGCGAGCAGGTCAGCGAGATCTTCGTCGTTCAACTGCGTTGCGGGCATCATCCCCCGCCCGTCGACAATTACTGCCGTCAGCCGCTCGTCAGTAGGCGGTGCGCCTGAGGGCATGGCCTTCACCTTGGTAATCGCCTGCAAGCCTGGCCCGTGCAGGGGCGCTGTCGTAGTCGGGTAGTGGCAGCGTGCGCACTTTTGGTTGAACACCGCCGCGCCGCGTGCCTCCTGGGGCGTCCACTCAGTCGACGGCTTCGACGGCGGCAGCGTGCGGCAGCCGGCTAAACCGAACGCAAATGTCGTCAGAGCAGAGGCCATAAGAAGATTCCACGTGCGCATTGCCTCCCATGATACAGCCGCTTAAGCCGCGTTTAGCATGTGCAATGAACGAGTGTTACCCGCTTTGCAACTCCATTCCTGAAAGGGGATGGCGGCTACGAAATAGGGAAAGCTCCGTTGTGGCTGCCCTTCACTCCGCCGCGGCGATAGCTTCAGCGATGCGGTCGATGGCCTGATCTTCAGCGTTACTGCCGGGATAGCGGTCGTTGACGAGGATGGAGAACGCCAGCATGCGGCCGCTCGCGGCATTCACGTAGCCAGAAAGCGTGTTCACCTCGTCGAGCGTTCCTGTCTTTGCCCACATTCGCCCTTTCAGCGGCGAATTCGTAAAGCGGTGGTCCAGCGTGCCGTCGACCCCGGCCACTGGCAATGTTGCGCGCCAGGCCTCGCCCCACGGCTGCTTCGACGCATAGGCCAACAGCCGCGTGAAAGCGCGCGGCGTAATTTTGTCGTTGGTGCTCAAGCCGCAGCCGTCATAGAGAAAGAAGTCGCCGTTTTCTACGCCGGCGTTGACCATGAATTGGCGCACCACGCGCGCGCCCTCCTCAAAGCTGCCGTCGGTCCCATAGAGCTTGCCCAGCAGGCGCAGAAGCAGCTCGGCGTGCAGGTTCTGGCTCGTCTTGTTGGTTACGGTGATGTCTTCAGCAATCGGCACGGACATATGCGCACCTAGAATGCGGCGGCCCTCCGCCGGGCCGGCGATCGAAGTGAAGTTGCCGGGCGCTAACTTCAGCGGCTGCTCGCGTTCAGCGGCGAAGTCGCCCGTGCCGGTCTGGTATTTGTGGCGCGATTCAGCCGCCCCGGTCACCTTGATGCCGCGCAGCATGAGCGCCTGCCTGAATGCTGCCGCGGTGAACTGCGCTGGATCCTCGACGGCCATCGAGACGTGCATCCCGCCGGCCGGCGCCGTGCCCCACGCCCGCACTAGCAACGATCCGAGACGCCGCTCAAGGCCGGGGTAGGCCTCTTGCCCTTGCTCCACGGGAGTCATGCTGTTGTCGGTGGTGTAGTAATCCACGTCCGGCATCCACTCGGCTTGTGTTGCGCCGGGCGCAGCAGGGTCGGCGGTAATGTCGAGCTCGTCAGTGTTGTCGTTAAACGAAAGTGCGGAAACCGGCGCGCCGTAGTTCCACTGCAGCGCGTCCCAACTCCATCCCAAGGCATAAGGCTCGCTCACGAAAAACGTATCGTCGCCGATCACTTCTCCATCTACAGTGCGCACGCCTGTCTGCTCCACCTGCTCGGCAATCAGGCCCAGAACATCCATGGCTGTCTTCGGCCGAGAGCTTGGCAAATTCTCCTGGGCTGCCGGCGCGGTCGTTCCCGGCTCGACATACGGATACTGGCGCCCGCTGATCGTGGGATCGCCTACGCCGAGCAGCACCAGGTTCCCGTGCAAAGTGCCGCTTGCATCGATGTCGCCGTCGGCGGCCACAAACGTGGTCCAGGTCAGCGTGTCCACCGGCAGCAAAGCAAAAGCCGCCGCGGTGGTCGTCAGTTTGGCGTCGGAAGCGGGCGTAAACAAGCGTGCATCGTTTAGCCCGTAGAGCGATTGCCCATCGAGAGTCGTCACGCTGATGCCGAAGTCCGCGTGGCTCAGCGCGGGATCGGCGAGAATGGCCTGGATTCGGTCGGCAAGCGGGCCCGTCGTCGGGACGCGGTGCGGATTGCTGCGGGCCTGGGCGGGAGCGAGCGCCGCCGAGCCGAAAATGCAAACCAAAAGGCTGCTCCATGCAGGGGTTCGCCAAAGGGAGGCCATGCCCCGAAGTGTAGCAAACGGCATGAGTGGCGCGGCGTACCATCGAGAATGAGCGCGTATGCGAGGCACAGCACAATGGCGGTTGCGGACGCGGACCCTGGAGCTCGGCAGGCGCACGCTCGTGATGGGCGTCGTGAATATCACTCCGGACTCGTTCAGTGATGGTGGGCTGTTTTTCTCGCCCGAAGCGGCAGTCGCGCATGGTCTCAAGCTGATCGAGGAAGGCGCGGACATTCTCGACCTGGGCGCGGAAAGCACACGGCCCGGCTCGCGCGCTGGCAGCGCGAACGCGGCTGTCAGTGTAGACGAAGAACAGGCACGACTGCTTCCAGTGGTGGAAGGAATCCTCAAGCGTCTGCCCCGCGCAGTCGTCTCAGTCGACACGTACAAAGCAGCAACAGCTCGCGCGGCGCTCGCGACGGGCGCGGAAATCGTGAACGACGTGAGCGGATTCACCTGGGACCCGGCAATCACCGAGGTCTGTGCCGAGTTTCACGCAGGTGTCGTGCTTTCGCACACGCGCGGGCGTCCTGAAGAATGGCGCGCGCAACCGCAGCTTGAGCCCGATGCGCTGCTCGCCACGGTGCGCGAGGGGCTGGCCGCAAGTCTCGCCTCAGCGCGACGCGCCGGAATTCCGCCCGATTCGATCGTGCTCGACCCCGGCTACGGATTCGGCAAGCGCTTCGGCGAGAACTTCACGCTTCTCGCGCGTCAGTCAGAATTGCTCTCGCTCGGCCGGCCGTTGCTTGCCGGGCTCAGCCGCAAATCGTTCCTCGGCCACACACTGGCGTCGCTCTTTGGTGGTGAGCCCGCGCCGATAGCCGACCGCGAAAATGCGAGTCTTGCCGCGATGTCCGCCGCGATTCTTCACGGCGCGTCGATCGTGCGCGTGCATGTGGTTCGCCCCGCAGTCGAAGCTGCACGCGTCGCCGACGCAATTCTCGCAGCAGGGTGAACTCGCCGCGAATTACGCGCTGATGCCCACCTTGTGCCGCGGCCACAGCGGGCGCAATGCCGTGTGGTCGGTCGCCGGCTCGCCGTCGCACTCTACCTCAATCACCGTGGCGGGCTGGTCGGGCGCAATCAACGGCAGCCCCGTCAACCTCAAGGTGAATTCATCCTGCGTAAACTCGACCTTCTGCCCCGTCTTGACAAGCCGCGCCGAGAGCGCCTTTGGTTTAAGCCCCGCGAAGGCCACGACGACCTCGGGCTTATAGAAATCCAGCCACTCACCCGCCGGAGTGTGGCCCGGCCAGAAGTACACATGCACATAAAGCGTGTTGCCGCGCCGCGTGAAGTTGAGGCTCGTCACCCACTCGGCGTCGATGCGCTCGGCGCCGTAAATTGCCTTGCCATTCGTGTCGAGCCACTTGCCCACCGTCTCCAGAATCTCCACTGACTCCGGCGGGATCGATCCATCCGGCTCCGGCCCGATGTTCAGCAGATAGTTTCCGCCGCCGCGCGCACACGTAATCAGATTGTCGACGATGGTCTTGGGCGTCTTCCACGCGTCGTCACCGCGATTGAAGCCCCAGCTGTCGTTCAGCGTCATGCAGGTTTCCCAGGCGCGTCCTGCATCGGCCGCCTGGATGTGCTGTTCCGGCGTGGCGAAATCTCCCGGCAGCAAATTGCGATTGTTCACGATGATGTCGGGCTGCAGCGAGAAGACCATCTCGTTCATTCGCTCCGATTCCCATTGCTCGGCTGTCAGCGGCCACGCCACGTCGTACCACAGAATGTCGATCTTGCCGTAGTTGGTCATCAGCTCGCGGATCAGCCCGTGCGTGTAGTCGACAAAGCGCCGCCGCGCTGCCTCATCGATTTTGCAAATAGCGCCATCGGGGTGATGCCAGTCCATCAGCGAGTAGTAGAAGCCCACCCGCAGACCCTCGGCGCGCGCCGCCTCAACGAATTCGCGCACCAGGTCGCGTCCCGGCCCTTGGTCCATCGCGTTGTAGTCGGTCAGTTGCGTGTCCCAGTTGCAAAAGCCCTCGTGGTGCTTGGTGGTCATCACCATATACTTCTGGCCGGCACGCTTCGCCAGCCGCGCCCACTCGCGGGCGGCATTGGGCTTGGGGTGGAAGTGCTTGGCCAGCAATTCGTACTGCAGCAAAGGAACTCCCTCGTTCTCCTTTGCCCACTCGTGCTGGCCGATCACGCTGTAAAGACCCCAGTGGATGAACATGCCAAACTTTGCCTGGTGCCACCATGTCATGCGGGCTTCGCGCGTGGCGGCCTGCTTTTGATCGGCGGCCGTGGGCGCCGGTTGTGCTGCGGAGTCCTGCGGTAGCGCCAGTCCGTCTGCATTAGTGGCGGCCAACGCCGCCGCTCCCGCCGCTCCAAACTGTTTCAGAAACGCTCGTCTCGTCGTCTCGCTCCAATTCATCGCACTATCCCTCCCGATGTCGCACTGTCCGGGCGCGCCGGTGCTCGCGTAGGGAAATATAACAGGGAGGCGCGGCAAAAGTCAGAAGCGAAAAATGGCATCAAATGAAGCGGCCTGTTTGCGCACGCGGCCTGTCAGGGTCTGCCGATTCGCTCTTGCCCGTCTGTGGCCTTATAGATCGCGACACCACCGAGGAGCAGCAGCGTGGCGAGGCCAGCGACCAGCACCATCCAGGCCCATCCGGAGCTGGTGACTGAAGCGGAGAACAGGTTGTCCCAAAGGGGCCCCACGCTTTGCGGAATCTGTTCTAGCCAGTTGAGCCAGGCGAGGCCATGGCGTGCCTCGAAGCCCATAAATCCCAATCCGGCAAGAAGCGTAACTGCGAGGGCAAAAATCTGTGCGCCGAGAAGGGGACGGGTGAGCCGTTCGACGGCGGCGTTACGGCGGCGCAGTTGCGCGCGCCACAGCAGTACACCCGGCGAGGCCAGCTTCGCCGCGGCCATTGTTTCGATGCGCGCATTCTGGAACACCCCAGCCACAAGCGCCAGATCGCTACATGTGCGGCATTCTCCCACGTGAGCACGGAGCTCCGGCAACGCGGCGAGCGGCCAATGGCCGTCTTCGATCAGCTCGCGGATTTCTTTCTCGTGCGGGCAGTTCTTTCGCATCATGACTCCCTCCCAACATGTGATGCCCGCCCGCGCAGGAAGCCGGCGATCTTGCGCCGCGCTCGGAAGAGCAACAGGCGGATGCTGGTCGCTGCAAGGCCCGTCACCTTTGCGATCTCGCGATGCGAATAGCCTTCGGCGTAGGCAAGCCATAGCAATTGCCGCTCGCGGGGATTCATCCGCCGGAGGGCCGGACCCAGCATGATTTGCGAGTCGGAGTGCGCTGCACTGTCGCGTCCGGCGAAAAACTCTTCGGGGATCTCTTCGATGGATGCGGCGCGTGGGCGGCGCCAGTGGTCGCGCAGCAGGTTGGTGGCGATGCGAAAGAGGTAGAGGCGCGCGGCAGTCTCTCCCATCGTGTAGAGCGACGGCGCGCCAGCGGCGCAAAGAAAACGCACGAAGCTCTCTTGCATCAGGTCGTCGGCTAACGCGGGGTCAGAGGAAACGCGCACGAGATAGGCCCACAGCGGACGCGCCGAGCGCTCGTAAAACACGGCGAAGGCGTCGCTATCCATCGCGGGATCAGTAGTGCCGGCGGCGGAGCGGTCGAGCGCTCCGCCGGCCAACGAACGCGGTAGTGCGGATTCCCAGGACATGCGCGTCCTCTTCTCGATCGGGGCCACTGCCGGCTCCTTCGCAGCTCAATTCCTGTCCTGTGAGCCGAAAGGTGGGGCGGACTCAATCTCTGCGGCGGCCTTGTCGGGCAGCAATCCGAGGCGCCCCGCCAAGACCCAGGTGATTCCTGCCGACAGGATAAATCCAATTCCCGGCATCAGTACGAGAGTACCCAGCACGGTCATCGGCGTTTCCATTTCCGTTCCGGCGTGCCTCAGGAAGAGCAAGCCGATGCCCAGCAGCGACATGACGACCCCAGCCTGCAAAGGCGTGAGCACGCGCGCCACGGCGTTGGGCATGCGCTGGCCCGACTCAGAGCCCAGCACCATTGGCGACGCCGAAAGGAATCGCTTACCCGCTTCTGTTTCCATATACGCTGCCAAGTCCTGGCTGGTGGCGAATTTATCGATCAGGCGACTGTGGACTTCGCTCTGCAATTTGAAGCTGCGATTCCAGCGGCGACTCTCGACAAGGAGGCGGATCATCCACACGGCGGCGATAAGAACGCCGCCCATCCCCAATATGGGGACGAAGTCGTGCGTAATTAAGAATGCCTGTGATGGCTCGCTCCGCGACTGACCGAGTTCGGGCCACACGGCGCGTTCTAGTGCCTCGCCGCGGTCCCCGCCGCCCTCGCTGAGATGGCTGAAGAGATAGAACTCTGGGTTGCGCGCGACGTCAGGATGGCTCAAAAGGAACTGCGCCAGCTCGGGGTTATTGCGGGCCACGTACTGTTGGTCGGCCAGCAGCGACGGGTCGTGAGCCACAACCGAGGTGAGCGTTGGGCTTAGACGGAGCAACATCAACAGTTGCGCCTGAGTTTCGGCTGAATCCTTCACGGTGGAGGCAGTCGTCTCGATTGTGGTTGTCTTGACCGGCGCAGGTGCAGGTTGCCTCGGAGCCCCAGATTGCGTTTGCGCTCCGGCGGGAAGCATGAGCGCCAAAGCCAGCGCCGTTGCGGCGCAAAATGACAAGGTCAGAAAGACGTTTGAGGGGAAATAGCGGTTACGGCGATTCATGTTGAAGCCTCCTCGTTCTGTGGAACGGCTCAGACGCGTCTGCTAAGAGAACGAAGCAGGAGCGTCATTGGTTAACAAGGAGCAGCGAGTGCGTCCCGCCGGTCCGGAGCAACCCTGGGTTTAGAATCGAAGAGGTTGCGGACAAATAAACCGCATCCAAATCTCTGTCCACGCGCAAGTGGCTGTCAAAATGCCTGCTGCGGGTGGCATTCGTGTGGAATCGGGACGGCGATGCGAGCGAAAACAGCTGTGGTGCTGGGCGCCCAATGGGGCGACGAAGGCAAGGGCAAAATCGTTGACGTGCTCAGCGAGCGGTTTTCCGCCGTGGCGCGCTACGCCGGCGGTCATAACGCCGGGCACACCGTCATCATCGGCCGGCACAAGTTCGTGCTGCAGCTTATTCCCTGCGGAGTGCTTCGGCCGGGTTGCAAGGGCGTCATCGGCAACGGAGTCGTTCTCGATCCCATCGCTTTCCTCAGCGAGGTCGGCCGCATTCGCGAGCTGGGCGTCCAGGTCGACGGCAATCTCTTCGTCTCCAACCGCGCGCAGGTCATTCTGCCCTACCACCGCATGATCGAGCTGGCGGCGGAAAGCGCGCCGGGACGCAAGAAGATCGGCACAACCAGCCGCGGCATCGGCCCAGCCTACGAGGACAAGATGGCCCGCAGCGGCCTGCGCGTCGTCGATCTGCTGCACACCGCCCTGCTCAAGACGCACATTGAGGCGGCCTGCGCGGAGAAGAACGCGATCGCCCACGCGCTCTTCGGCACTGACCCGCTCGATCCCGAAAAAATGTATGAAGAGTATGCCGCTGCGGCCGAGAAGGTGAGGCCTTTCGTCACCGACACCGGCCGGCTGCTCAACGGCATTCTGGCCAAAGGTGGCAGCGTCATGTTCGAAGGCGCGCAGGGCACCATGCTCGACATTGACCACGGCACCTATCCGTTCGTCACATCATCGTCAGCCACAGCGGGCGGCGCGGCCACAGGAACCGGCGTTGGGCCCACGGCCATCGGAACCGTCATCTCCGTCACCAAGGCGTACGTCACGCGCGTCGGCGGCGGACCGTTCCCCACCGAAATTCACGACGCTGCGGGCGATCTGCTGCGCCAGCGCGGCAACGAGTACGGCGCGGTCACCGGGCGTCCCCGGCGCTGCGGCTGGCTCGATATTCCGCTGCTGCGCTATTCCAACCAGGTCAACGGAGCGGAGTGGCTCGTGGTCACCAAACTCGACGTTCTCGATGAGCTCGAAGAGATTCCCATTTGCATCGGATACGAGATCGACGGTAAGGTCACCGACGAAATTCCCGCGGATGTTCACGGGCTGGAGGCGATCAAGCCGCGTTACACCACGCTTAAAGGCTGGCGTCAGTCCACTGAGGGCATCACCGAGTTCGACAAGCTGCCGAAAGCCGCCCAGGAGTACCTCGCCTTCCAGGAACGCGAGAGCGGGGCGAAGATAGGCATGGTCTCCACAGGCCCCGACCGCGGCCAGACCATCGTGCTGCCGGAGTTCGCCGCGGCGCTTGACGCCATCACATCCTAAGCCAGCGTCCCTCGTCCAATTGAAGGGTGAGCGAGGCGCCAAACCGGACGCGAATCGGCGCCCCACGCGCCTTTATGAGAAATCCATTTGACCAGCGCGCCGTTTCCGGAATACCGTGTACGCGTATGGTGGGATCTGAAAACGCCTCCTTGCGCCCCGCTTACCGCCGCCATCCGCGCGCCGGATGGGCCATTTGCACTGCATTGGCATTAGCCATTTGCACCATTCCGTCCGTCGCAATGCCCCTCGCGCAAAAGCACGAGAGTCGCCACGATATCGATCAGCTTGAGGATGAATGGCGTGACGCCATGCTCGCGGCAAACACCAAAGTAATGGACTCGCTGCTCGCTCCGGATTACATGGGCATCACGGCATCGGGCACTCTCCAATCCCGCGATGAAACCCTGCAAAGCCTGAGCTCCGGTCGGCTTCATTTCACTCTGCTCGACGTTTCCGACCGCAAGGTACGTTTTTATGGAATCACGGCCGTGGTCACCTCCCTGGCCAATATTCAAGCCACCACCCCTGACGGAAAGGTAATCGGCAGCTACCGCTACACGCACGTCTACGTGCGCGATGCCCAGGGAGACTGGAAGATCGTCAGCTTTGAGGCCAGCCGCGTCCGAGAGCCCGGACCCCATAAAAGGACCGAATTGCACTAAGACAATTCCTGCAACTTATCTCCAATAGAATCATTCATTAAGGGAGTCGGCGGCCCTGGCGCTCCCGTACCCGGACAGGCCAGTCGCAATTGCGGCAAGCAAGCCTTGAAAAGGTAGCTGTCTCGGGGTACACTTGACTTAATATAGGACTAAACAAGTCCTATATTGCGGGATAGCAAAACGAGCACGCCCGCTCGGTCATCAAGACCGCTTCCCGTGCCCAATCCCGTGCCATGTCCTCTGGAGGACGAATGAGTTCAACTGTCGATACCATCCGCGGTCTTGCCGAACAAGATTACAAGTGGGGCTTCATTACCGACATCGCCGAAGACCGCGCCCCCAAGGGCCTCAGTGAGGATATTGTCCGCCTCATCTCCGCGCGCAAGGGCGAGCCGGAGTGGATGCTCGAGTGGCGGCTGAACGCGTTGCGCCACTGGTTCCGCATGGCCAAGGAAGAAGGAGCGCCAACGTGGGCCAACCTGACCATCGCTCCCATCGACTACCAGAACATCTCCTATTACTCGGCGCCGAAGAAGAAGCCGCAGCTCGAAAGCCTCGACCAGGTCGATCCCGAGCTTCTGCGCACTTACGAAAAGCTCGGCATTCCCCTCAACGAGCAAAAGCTGTTCTCGGGCGTGGCCGTCGACGCGGTCTTTGACTCGGTTTCCGTCGCCACCACCTTCAAGGGCAAGCTGGCTGAGATGGGCGTCATCTTCTGCTCGTTCTCTGAGGCCGTCCAAAAGCATCCCGATCTGATCAAGAAGTACCTCGGCTCGGTTGTTCCTCATACCGACAACTTTTACGCCGCGCTCAACGCCGCAGTCTTCACCGACGGATCGTTTGTATACGTGCCCAAGGGCGTTCGCTGCCCCATGGAACTGTCAACCTACTTCCGCATCAACGCAGCGGAAACCGGCCAGTTCGAGCGCACGCTGATCGTCGCGGACGAAGGCGCCTACGTGAGCTATCTCGAGGGCTGCACTGCCCCCATTCGCGACGAGAATCAGCTGCACGCCGCAGTAGTGGAGTTGATCGCGCTCGACAACGCGCAGATCAAGTACTCCACCGTGCAGAACTGGTACCCCGGCGACAAGGAAGGCCGTGGTGGCATCTACAACTTCGTCACCAAGCGCGGCAAGTGCCTCGGCGTCAACTCCAAGATTTCCTGGACGCAAGTCGAAACCGGCTCGGCGATCACCTGGAAGTATCCGAGCTGCATCCTGCAGGGCGACAACTCCGTGGGCGAGTTCTATTCTGTTGCGCTCACCAACAATCGCCAGCAGGCCGACACCGGCACCAAGATGATTCACATCGGCAAGAACACGCGCTCGACCATCGTCTCCAAGGGCATCTCCGCCGGCTACGGGCAGAACACTTACCGCGGCCAGGTCAAGATCCTCAAGAGCGCCACCGGCGCGCGCAACTACACGCAATGCGACTCGCTGCTCATCGGCGATCGCTGTGGTGCGCACACCTTCCCCTACATCGAAGTGCGCAACGCCTCGGCGCGCATGGAGCACGAAGCCTCAACCTCGAAGATCGGCGAGAACCAGCTCTTTTACCTGCGCCAGCGCGGGCTGACGGCGGAAAATGCGGTCTCGATGATCGTCAACGGATTTTGCAAGACCGTCTTCAAGGAACTGCCCATGGAGTTCGCGGTCGAAGCACAAAAACTGCTCGGCGTGAGTCTTGAAGGCAGCGTCGGATAAAAGCAAAGAGTCAGCAGGAATTGGAGAAAAGTCGGATGGCATTGTTAGAAATTCAAGATTTGCACGCCTCAGTCGATGGCCACGAGATTCTGAAGGGCCTGAATCTGACCGTGAATGCGGGCGAAGTGCACTCCATCATGGGCCCCAACGGCTCAGGTAAGAGCACGCTTGCGGCGGTGCTGGCACGGCGCGAGACCTACCAGGTCACGGGCGGCCGCGTTCTGTTCAACGGCAAGGATCTGCTCGAGATGAAGCCGGAAGACGCTGCCTGCGAAGGCGTGTTTCTCGCCTTCCAGTACCCGGTTGAAATTCCGGGCATAGGCAACGCGTACTTTGTGCGCTCGGCAATGAACGCCATTCGCAAGTTCCACGGCCAGGACGAGCTCGACGCGATGGATTTTCTGCCTCTCTACAAGGAGCGGATGAAGATTCTGGAGATGGACGACAAGCTCGTCAACCGCTCGGTCAACGAAGGCTTTTCTGGCGGCGAAAAGAAGCGCAATGAAATTCTCCAGATGGCCATGCTCGAGCCAAAGCTCGCGATCCTTGACGAAACCGACTCCGGCCTCGACATCGACGCATTGCGTATCGTAGCCAAGGGGGTGAACGCCATGCGCGGCCCCGATCGCGCCTTCCTCGTCATCACGCACTACCAGCGGCTGCTCGATTACATTACTCCCGACTTCGTGCACGTTCTGGTCGATGGAAAGATTGTCCGCTCGGGCGGCCCGGAGCTGGCACTGGAGCTGGAAGACACGGGATACGGCCCGTCGGAAGCAAATGTGCCTCAGGTTTTGCCCGCATGAGCGCAACGGCCAACAATACGGGAAACGAGAACGCGATGGCGACGGCGACTGAAAAGCTCGGCACATATCTTTGCACGTATGGCGATCTGATCGCCGAACGGCAGGAGCGCGACCCCGTCTGGCTGCGCCAACTGCGCGAGGATGCGTGGCAGCGCTTCCACGCCAAAGGATTCCCCAACACGCACGACGAGGACTGGCGGTTCACCAATCTCGCCGCGCTGGCACGGACGCCGTTTCAACGCGCCGTGAAAGGACGCGTTACTGTTTCCTCCGGGCAGATCGAAAGATTTCGCGTACCCGGCGCGGGCTGCCGGCTCGTCTTTGTCAACGGACATTTTGCGCCGGATCTCTCCGAGGTTTGCGACCTGCCCGACACTCTCGAGATTTGTTCGCTGGAGCGGGCGATTGCCAAGGCCATGGAAGGCAGCGAGCCAGAAGGCTGCGCTCCCGAGGGCATAGAGCAGCACCTGGGCCGCTATGCCGACGTGCGCCGCGATGTCTTCTCCGCGCTCAACACGGCGCTGTGGGAAGATGGCGCGTACCTGCGAATCCACCGCGGAGCCGTAATCGAGCGGCCCATCCATCTTCTCTACGTTTCCGCCGGCGCCGGCGCAGCAATCATGACGCATCCGCGCACGCTCATCGTCGCCGAGCCAACCAGCCACGCGGCCGTGATCGAAGACTACGTTTCGATCGGCGAAGAGACCGCATTCTCGAACGCAGTCACCGAGCTTGTAGCCGGGCAGGACGCCGTGGTCTCGCATTTTCTCGTCGAGCGCGAAAATCTTGCCGCCTTCAACGTTTCCACCCTCCGCCTTGAGCTGGCGCGCGGCACAAACGTTTCCTCGCACTCCATTCTTTTGGGCGGCGGCCTCGTTCGCAACAACGTCCACCCCGTTCTCGCCGGCGAAGGCGCGGAGTGCCTCATCAACGGCCTTTTTGTCGGCGCAGGCCGCCAGCACCTCGACAACTACATGCTGGTGGAGCACTCGCAGCCGCAGTGCTCGAGCCGCCAGTTTTACAACGGCATTCTCGATGACCGCGCGCGCGGCGTCTTCCACGGCCGCATTGTGGTGCACAAGGACGCACAGAAGACTGACGCCAAGCAGACCAACCGCAACCTGCTGCTCTCTGACGATGCGCGCATCGACACCAAGCCGCAGCTCGAAATCTACGCCGACGACGTCAAGTGTACGCACGGCGCGACCATCGGCCAGATTGAAGAGGAGCAGCTCTTCTACCTGCGTTCGCGCGGAATCGAAGAGACTTCGGCGCGCAACCTGCTGCTCTATGCCTTCGCGGCGGAGTGCCTCGACCGCATGCACGATTCGCCGGCCCGTGAGTTCGTCGCATCGCTCATCGGTGAACGGCTCACCGATCTGGCAGTGAACCATCAGGCCGCCGCTTCGCCTGCTCCGGTCAAAGAAGAGACGCAAAGCTGGGAGGAAGTGGGATGACCACAATCGTCCAACCCGTCCTTCACGATCCGCGGCTCGGAGCTGCGCCGCAAAGCACGTCCGATCTCGATCTCGTTAGGATTCGCGCCGACTTCCCCATCCTCGCCGAGCACATTAACGGCAAGCCCCTGATCTATCTCGATAACGGAGCCACTTCGCAAAAGCCGCAGGTTGTGCTCGATGCCATCGCGAATTACTACAACCACATGAACGCCAACATTCATCGCGGCGTTCACACGCTCAGCGTGCGCGCAACCGAGGCGCACGATGCGGCGCGCCAAACGGTGCGGAAATTCCTGAACGCCGCCGACACGCGTGAGATTATCTTCGTCCGCGGCGCCACCGAAGCCATCAACCTCGTTGCGCAAACCTACGGACGCGTCCACGTCGGCGCGGGCGACGAAGTCCTCATCACGGCCATGGAGCACCACTCCAACATCGTCCCCTGGCAGATTCTGTGCGAAGAAAAAGGCGCGCACCTGAAGGTTGCGCCCATCAACGATCGCGGCGAGCTGATGCTCGATGAATTTGCCAAGCTCATCGGCCCGCGCACGAAAATCGTCGCCGTTACGCACGTTTCAAACGCGCTCGGCACGGTTGTTCCGCTTCGCCAGGTCATCGATATTGCCCACCGCAGCGGCGTGCCCGTCCTCGTCGATGGCGCGCAGGCCGTGCCCCACTTCGCCGTTGACGTACAGGCGCTCGATTGCGACTTCTACGCCTTCAGCGGCCACAAGGTCTACGGGCCAACTGGCATCGGCGTGCTCTACGGCAAGCGGGCCCTGCTCGATGAAATGCCTCCTTACCAGGGCGGCGGCGACATGATCAGCTCCGTCACCTTCGCCAAGACCACCTACAACGATCTGCCGTTCAAGTTTGAAGCGGGCACGCCCGACATCGCCGGCGCCATCGCGCTCGGCGCGGCGCTTGAATACATCACCGGTCTGGGCATGGACAAGATTGCCGCGCACGAAAGCGAGCTGCTGGCCTACGCTACCGAAGCAGTCGGCGCAATTCCCGGCATTCGCCTCATCGGAACCGCCCACGATCGCGCCGGCGTGCTCTCCTTCGTGCTCGATCACGTCCATCCGCACGATCTGGGAACGATTCTCGATCGCGAAGGCATCGCCATCCGTACCGGCCACCATTGCGCGCAGCCGGTCATGGAGCGCTTTGGCATTCCCGCCACGGCGCGGGCCTCCTTCGCCGTCTACAACACAAAAGAAGAAGTCAACGCGTTGGTCGCGGGAATTCGCGCGGCGCGTGAGGTATTTGCGTGAGCAGGGAAAACGGCGAACTCAGCGATCTCTACCAGGAAGTCATCCTGGAGCACAGCAAGGCTCCGCGCAATTTTCGCAAGCCGGCCGAAGCCAATCAGCACGCCGAGGGCTACAACCCTCTCTGCGGCGACCGCTGCACCGTCTACATCAACATGGACGGCGACGCCATTCGCGACATCGCCTTCCAGGGTTCCGGTTGCGCCATCTCGCGCGCTTCCGCATCCATGATGACGCAGATCCTCAAGGGCAAGACCAAGGCAGAAGCCGCCAAGCTCTTCGAGGAGTTCCACGGACTGGTCACCGGTAAAGAGGCTGCGCCGGAAACACCGGATCTTGGCAAGTTGAAAGTCTTCTCCGGCGTCTCCAAGTTTCCCGCGCGCGTGAAATGCGCCACGCTTGCCTGGCACACGCTGCAATCCGCCCTCGAAAACAAGGACACACCCACTTCCACCGAGTAGCGCATTTACCCACTCAAATGACAGCTCCCGTCCCGACCAATCCAAACGCCGCGCCCATCGCCGGACCCTTCCGCGAGGAAATGATCTTTGAGCAGTTGAAGACCGTGCGCGACCCCGAGATTCCCGTCGACATCGTCAACCTTGGCCTCGTCTACGCGGCCGTATCTTCTCAACTTGAAGCTGGAGGCAACCGCATTGACGTGCGCATGTCGCTCACTGCGCCCGGCTGCAGCATGTCCGACGTCATCAAGGCTGAAGTGGAACAAAAACTCGCCGCGCTGCCCGAGGTTCGCGAAGTTCACGTCGAAATCGTCTTCGATCCGCCCTGGAATCCCGGCATGATGTCCGAGGGCGCCAGGCTCCATCTCGGTTTCGACTCTGACTACGGAGCGGCGAACGCAAAGCCCGGGCCGCCAAACTCCGGATCCCCCAACTCCGGATCGTCGCCCTCCGGCCCCTTCAAAGTTCTTCGCTGACCCTCGGCCGTTTTCTTCCGTTCAGCGGTCTTTGTTGTCCTGCTCGCCGCCAAGCTTCTCCAACTGCCTCCGCCAGTCGAGCGAATCAACGAACCCACTCGAATCGCGCCAGCCCGGCTCGACAATCACGCGCAGCTCGAGATAGACCTGCGTGCCCAGCAGCGACTCGATTTTCCTGCGCGCTCCCGTGCCGATGGCCTTCAGCTTCGTCCCGCCCTTGCCGATCAGAATTGCCTTCTGCCCGTCGCGCTCACAGTAAATGGCCGCCGCAATTCCGGTCAGCTGTCTCTTGCCGGGCCTCGCTGGCGTTTCCGGCTCTTCGAACTGTTCGATCACCACCGCCGCCGCGTATGGCACCTCTTCGCCGGTCTCGATCAAAATGCTTTCGCGGATCAGCTCAGCGACCATGAAGCGCAGTGGCTGGTCGGTGTATTGGTCCTTCGGATAAAAGCGCTCGCCCTTGGGCAGTACGTCGATAATCTTGCGCACCAGCACGTCGAGTCCGTCGCGCTTGCGTGCGCTCACCGGGATCACCTGCGCAAAGTTGTACTGGTGCGTCAGCGATTCGATCAGCGGTAGCAATTGGTCCTTGCGCACCAGGTCGATCTTCGTCAGCACAAGAAACACCGGGCAATCGAGCTTGCGCACCAGCGAGAAGAGAAACTCGTCCTCGCTCGCCCAATTGGGTTTGCGGTGGTTCGATTTTGGATCGTGAGTGGGCTCTGAGCCAAACTGTATTCTCCGCGTCGCATCAGCCAGCACTAGCACCAGGTCGCGCGACTCTAGCGCCTCGTGAACCTCCTGCAGCATTCGCCGGTCGAGCTGTGAGCCAGGCTTGTGCACTCCGGGCGTGTCCACGAAAACGATCTGTGCCGCTGGATGTGTGCCCTTTTTCGCAGGCACTTCCACCACGCCAATGATCCGGTTGCGCGTTGTCTGCGGCTTGGCCGTAACAATAGCTACCTTTTCGCCCGTGAGCGCGTTCAGCAGAGTGCTCTTGCCCACGTTCGGACGGCCGAGAATGGCAACGAATCCTGATTTCACGCCCCTGCTGCTCCTGACTGAACTCTCCTGACTCAGTGTAGGTCATGTCGCATCAGGCGAACTTCACGCCGCGCGCAACTCGCTTTAGTGCTTCACTCTGCCGTGCATTCCCGCTTCAAAGCTGCGCCGGTCAAGCCGCGGCAGCGCCCGCGCCACTTTGTCGGGGAAAAGCGCATAGTGCCGCGCCGCGATCAGCAGTTCCGGCACGCTCCAAACGTCTTCTTCATCGGTCATCCAATGCTGGCTGTCCAATCGCGCCAAATTCACTGGCATCGAGTATGCGCGCAAGGTGCGTTCACCGCGCAGATTGTAGTAGTGCTCAAAGTAGCTCAGAGCAAGCTCGCGCAGCGTACGGTAAATCGGCGCGCGAAAGCGGAGCCCCGCGAAATTTGACTTGGCAATGCCTCCCCACAGGCCGCGCTCGCGGTAGAGAGCCACCACGTGGTCGTCGTCGCGCACTGCCTCCAGATCCATCAACAGCGGCGGGTATCCGTTGACGCGCAGTGCGGCGGCAGCCACCAGCGCACCTTCGAGGCAGTGCCCTTTGCGATCCCGCAGCACTCGTGCAGGCGACCAGGCCGTATCCGCGTACTGGTACTCCAGCCCGTCAACAAACCGCTGAATGCTCGCCGGCGTCTTCAGCGCGCGCAACGTGCGCAAATCAGCCGCCGGCAGGCCGAACCTCTCGCGCCCGGCCCGCCGTACTCCGTCTTTCCGCACTCCCCCACCCGTCGAAGTCAAAACCGCAACCTCCATTGGCCAAGTCCCCGCGATTATACAAAAGCGCTACTCAAATCACGCTCCGGCTGGCCAATGCCCTGGCGACCAGACCCAACCGGAAGCTTCCCTCGAAGCCGGTGTTGTTCTCTGTGATTTGCGACAAATTGGGGCTGCTTAGTGTAATTCTTATTGGCAGTCCAGAGATTCTGGCACGGGTGAGCAAGAAACGAATGCGTCCCGCGTATTGCGAGCAGCGTGGACAAAAGCGAGGATAGATTGAGTCTGTGGTCAGAGTTTGTCAATAACAAGGGGCGAACAATACACAAGTGGAAGCACTATTTCCCCGCCTATGAGGCTCATTTCAGCAGGTTCGTCAACCGGCCCATGGTTTTTCTTGAGATCGGATGTGGCCGGGGCGGGTCGGCGCAAATGTGGAAGCGCTACCTTGGTCCCCATGCGCTGATCGTTGGAATTGACGTGAAGCCCGAATGCAAGACCTTCGAGGAAGACCAGATCAAAATACGGATCGGCAGCCAGTCCGACACGAGTTTTCTCGAGGATGTCATTGCGGAATTCGGAACGCCCGATGTAGTCCTCGACGACGGCAGCCACCGGATGAGCGACGTCGTTGAAACTTTCCGGTTTCTTTATCCGCGCACCTCTCCCAACGGCGTGTACCTGGTGGAAGATCTTCACACCGCCTACTGGGATGAATTCGGCGGCGGCCTGAAACGCGAGGGCACATTCATTGAAGTCTGCAAAGGGCTCATCGATGAATTGAATGCAGAATGGACCAGGGATGCGCTGCCGGCGACTGAGTTTACCCATTCCACCTTGTCAATGCACTTCTATGACAGCATGGCCGTGTTCGAGCGAGGCCGGCGCCTGCCCCACAGTGACGTACGAATCAGCGGAAGGGCGGCTATCCTCAAAGGCCTGACCCGCTAACTTTTTGCTCATCCTTCGGGAACGGCAGCCGCGCCGTCGGCGGAAACAGCCGCACACGCTCTACCCTTCTTCCCGTCGAGGCAACAACTTCAACGCGCAGCCCAAGCGGCTCGAGCGTGACCACTTCGCCGACCTTTGGAATTCGCCCCGCAATCTCGCTTACCAGGCCGCCGACGGTGGCGGCTTCATAGTCCCCGCCCTGCTCCGCCGGCTCGCCAATCACGTCGCCAAGCTGATCGGCGGGAAAGCTTCCCGGAATCAGCCACGACCCCGAAGGCTCGCGCTGCGGCTCCTCGATCTGCGTGTCGGTCTCGTGTTCGTCGCGGATATTGCCGACGATCTGCTCCAGTAAATCCTCGATGGTCACGAGTCCCGCAACAGCGCCGTACTCATCGATCACGATGCGCATGTGCTGCTTCTCGCGCTGCATCTCGCGTAGCAGCTCGTAGCCGCGCTTGGTCTCGGGAACGAATGCGGCGGGGTGCAGAATCGTTGCAACTGTCCGCGTACGCGCTTCGTCGTCGGTAATTTGCAGCAGGTCGTGGGCAAATGCGAGCCCCTTGATGTTGTCGAGAGATCCGGAATAAACGGGCACCCGCGAGTAATTCTGTACGCGCAGCATCTCTAGGAAGTGCTCGATCGTAGTGGACTCGGGAACAGCGAAAATCTCCGGCCGCGGCGTCATCACCTCGCGAACCAGCATGTCGCCGAACTCGACCGCCGAACGAACCAGCTCGAAGTCGCTCTGCTCCAGAATGCCTTCTTCCTCGCCGGCTTCGATGAGCTCTTCAACGCCGGGAGCGGGCTCCTCTTCTTCCGGCCCGGCCGGCGCCTCGGCCAGCGCGGCGACGGAAGAAAAGAATCGGATGAAGACCGTGACCGGCGTGACCAGCCACAGCAGCAGGCGGATGAGCCAGAGCAAGCGCGCCGCCCACAGCCCGCGGGTGCGGTTGAAGAGCAGCGAGGGGATGAACTGGTACGCGAAGATGACCACCAGCGCAACCGCAAGGATGGCCTGTGCGATCTCAAGAGGCGTGGGCGGGCCGGGGTGCGTGGGGCGGATGAAAAGCAGCGCGCCGAACCCAAGGGCGATCGCGCCGAGAGAGAGCTCTTTCAGCACTGAAGCGCAGAGCGCCGCATGTTCGCGGCTCAGGCCGAGATGCGGCTCGATGCGCACCTCCCACGCGTCAAGATTTTCCTGCACCTCGCGGCTCAGAATCTTGCCGTACTCGGAGTACACACGCTGAATGTAAGACGCCAGCGTGGCCACCCCAATGAGCGCAACGAGAGCGGCGATTTCGAGCGGAGTCATGGCTTGCGCCTCCGCGTGGCGCGCGCCTGGCCACCTGCGGTGCTGCGGGGCCTTGGCGCAGATCCTCGCTCGGGTGCCGTGCGCTCAATCAGCCCCTGCGGCAGGCCAAGCTTCGCGCGCAATTGCCGCTCGCGCCGCTGCATTTTGCCCGCGTCCGTTTCGTGGTCATAGCCCGCCAGGTGCAGCAGCCCATGAAGCGTCAGGACCCGCAGCTCAACCCCGAGCGGGTGCCCCCGCTCCGCGGCTTGTTTCTGCGCCGTCTCCACGCTGATTGCCACATCGCCGGCAATCTTTTCGGGGCCCGATGCTGGATTCGTTGAAGGAAACGACAGCACGTCGGTCGCCTCGTCTTTGCCGCGGAAGCGCCCGTTCAAATCGCGGATTGTTGCATCGGTCGAGAGCAACACCGTCACCTGGCCGCGGAGACCGACGGCCTCCTGAGCCTGCGCGAGAAACCGGTCCAGCGCGCGCGTCGAGGGAATGCGGAGAATCTTTTGAGGTCCGGGCGCAGCCGTCTTCCGCGCATTGGCGGATGCCAGCGCCGGGTCAGGCTCCAATTCTGGGTCGAGAAGGATCATCGTGCTGCGCCGCCGTGGGGAACGGCTCCGCGATGACTTCGATTCTACGTGAGAGGTCCGGTTACTGCGGCTTCGCCGGATGCTTCGCCTGCTCATCCGCGCGGCCTTCGCTCTCCCGCACACCGGCCTGCATCCCGTCGCCCATTGTGAGCGGAAGCTCCTGCTGCCGCGGCTTGGCGCTCTCATACGCGCGCACCACGCGCTGCACCAGCGGATGGCGCACCACGTCACCGTCGTCAAAGTGGCAAAACACGATGCCTTCCACGCCGTTCAGCACGTTGATCGCGTCCAGCAGCCCCGACTTGCGCGGATTCGGCAAATCGATCTGCGTGATGTCGCCCGTGATCACGGCCTTCGAGTTGTTTCCCATGCGCGTTAGGAACATCTTCATCTGCTCGACGGTCGTGTTCTGCGCCTCGTCCATAATGATGAACGCGTCGTTCAGCGTGCGCCCGCGCATGAACGCCAGAGGCGCAACCTCGATGATGTTTTTCTCGAGCATCTTGTCCACGCGGTCCGGATCGAGCAGGTCGTAGAGCGCGTCGTAGAGCGGGCGCAGATATGGATCCACCTTCTCCTGCAGCGTGCCCGGCAGAAATCCCAGCCGCTCTCCCGCCTCCACCGCCGGCCTAACCAGCACGATTCGTCCGATGCGCTTGGCGTTGAACGCAGCCACGGCCATCGCCACTGCGAGATAAGTTTTGCCCGTGCCGGCCGGGCCCACGCTGAAAACCATGTCGCTCTGTTCGATCGCCTCCACGTAGCGCCGCTGGTTGATCGAGCGCGGCTGCACAGTGCGCTTAATCCCGACTGACCGCTGCTTGCCGGCTTCGGCCACCGAGCGCAGCGTCGCCGCCTGATCTGCCACCACCAGCCGCAGCATTCCGTTCAGCTCGCCATTGTGCGGGTTAATGCCTTGGCGGCGCAGCGTCTCAAAATCCTCAAAGATGCGTTGCACGCTCGCCACGCCCGCATCCGGGCCTTCCACATGCACGGCGTCGGAGCGCAGGTCGATGCGCACGCCAAGCGAGTCTTCCATCAGCCTGAGGTTTTCATCGCGGGTCCCAAAAAGGGGCTCAAGGTTGGGTGTGATCTCCAGGGCGATCTTCAAAGGGTTTTGCGTCCTCCGGAACTGTTCTTTAAGGTTGTCCGGCAACGGTCCCGCAGGGCTGCTCCCGGAGGGTCTGTAATCAAGTTATCGGCGACGGGCGCCACGTTGATCCGCGTCACGACCGCCAGAATCGGCCGCTTTAGCGGCCAACTGCGCCTCCGCGCGTCCCGGCAGGGCGCTTTAAGGCAAACGGCTGATTTTCGAGGGTGTCTCAGAACGCGAGGCAAATCCAGGCCGTGCTTCCTGGCCGCCTTGCTGATCCGCGTGTTGGAGTCGCGTACCAAATCCGGTATTGCGAGAGTAGCGCCAGTCGCGCGGCGCGTCAACCGTCG
>CAZANC010000012.1:0-26490 GCA_964486495.1 uncultured Occallatibacter sp. | reverse complement strand
TCACTCCGGTCCCGCTTGTGACGGCGAGATTGCCCGGCGTGATCATCCCCGTGCCGTTGGCGAAAACAGCCGTCAGGCTGGAGCTTCCCCCTACAGTAATCGTCGCTGGATTCGCCACAAAACTGCTGATCGTCGGCGCGGGAACCACAGTCACCGTAGCCGTCTGGACGATTGCCGTCCCCGCGGAATTGGTGACGGTGAGGGTATACGTCGTAGTCGTCGCGGGGCTCACGCTCACTCCGGTCCCGCTCGTGGCAGCGAGATTGCCCGGCGTGATCACCCCGGTGCCGTTGGCGAAAACAGCCGTCAGGCTGGAGCTTGCTCCTGCCGCAATCGATGCGGGATTCGCCCCAAAGCTGGTGATTGTCGGCGCGGGAACGACGGTCACAGTAGCCATCTGCGTGATGGCCGCCCCAACGGGAGGAGTGACCGTGAGGGTATAGGGAGTGGTCGTCGTCGGGCTGACGCTCACCGGTGTTCCGCTAGTGACGGCGAGATTGCCCGGCGTGATCATCCCCGTGCCGTTGGCAAAAACGGCCGTCAGGCTGGAGCTTCCGCCTGCAGTGATCGTCGCCGGAGCCGCCACGAAGCTGGTGATCGTTGGCGGGGGATTCACGGTGATCGTTGCGGTCGCCGTGACCACGGCTCCGCTGGAAGAGGTGACGGTGAGGGTGTAGGTCGTCGTTGCCGCTGGGCTCACGGTCACCCCGCTTTCGCTGGTAGCCGGAAGATTGCCGGGCGTGATCACGCCCGTGCCGCCGGCGAAGACTCCCGTCAACGTTGCGCTTGCTCCTGCCGTGATGGTCGCCGGATTCGCAACGAAACTGGCGATGGTGGGTACAGGAGGGGGGGAGCTGGCCAACGCGCCGCAGCCGATTAGACTACCCAAACACACACTGAGCGATATGGCCAACGCCACAGGAGCAAGAATTCGTTTCATCGGAGTCCCCGGTTTCATCAAAATTAGACGATTTTTCTTCGCAAGCATTATCTATTCCGCTACTGAAAGATTGTGTATCCTTCTGCTCACTTTAGAAGTTTGGAGAGCCGGCAATTCGGCCAAATCGCCAGCCTCTCAGCCGTTCATCTTCAGGATGAAACCAATTCTGAATCGCCGTTCCATGGCTCCGCGATCCCCGGCCCCTCATTCGATAGACTCTAGTAGACACCCGACCACCCCGGAGACCACTTGGCCCACGCCGCACAGGAACGCCTGATCCACCCCGCTCGAAACATCATCGGCAGCCTGCGCTTGCCCGGCGACAAGTCTATCAGTCATCGCTACGCCATGCTCGGCGGCTTCGCCGAGGGCACATCGTGCTTCACCAACTTCTCCACCGGCGCCGACTGCGCTTCGACCCTCGCTTGCATGGCGGACCTCGGCGCGAAAGTGAATCGCACGGGCCCCGGCTCCGTCGAGATCACCGGCGTCGCCGGCCGCGTCACACCTCCAGCTCATCCCCTCGACTGCGGCAACTCCGGCTCGACCATGCGCATGATCTCCGGCATTCTCGCGCCGCAGTCCGGCCGCTTCACGCTCATCGGCGACGCCTCGCTCTCGCGCCGTCCGATGGAGCGCATCCGCAAACCGCTTGAGGCCATGGGCGCGCGCCTCACGCTCACCGACGGCCACGCCCCGCTCACCATCGATGGCGGCCCGCTTCGTGCCATCCACTTCGCCACGCCCATCCCCAGCGCGCAAGTCAAAAGCTGCATCCTCTTCGCCGCCCTCCAAACCGCCGGAACCACCACCCTCCTCGAAGAAGTCCGCACGCGCGACCACAGCGAGCTGGCCCTCCGCGCCTTCGGAGCCACGCTCACCCGCACATCCAATTCGATCTCCATCGCCGGCCCGCAGTCGCTCCACGCCATCGACGCCGCCGTTCCGGGCGACCTTTCCTCCGCCGCGTTCTTCCTCTGCGCCGCCGCGCTCTTCCCCGGCTCCAGCCTCGTTCTCGACTCGATCGGCCTCAATCCCACGCGCGCCACGCTGCTCGACGTTCTCACCGCCCTCGGTGCGCGCGTCACCGTCCTCAATCTCGAAGAAAAGCACGCTGAGCTGGTCGGTGTGGTGCAGATCTCCGCGCCGCCTGAGGGCCTCGGCTCGACTGAAGTCAGCGGCGCTCTCGCCGCGCAACTCATCGACGAGCTGCCCGTGCTCGCCGCCATCGCGCCCTTCACCAGCGGCGGCATTCGCATCCGCGGCGCACGCGAGCTTCGCGTCAAGGAATCCGACCGCATCGCCCTCGTCGCAAAAAATCTTCGCGCCATGGGCGCTGAAGTCGAGGAGTTCGACGATGGCCTCGACGTTCCCGGCGGCCAAACCCTCCACGGCACCACCATTGACTCCGGCGGCGATCACCGCATCGCCATGGCCTTCAGCGTCGCAGCCCTCCGCGCCACTGGCGACACGCTCATTCAGGGCGCAGACTCCGCCGCCATCAGCTTTCCGGAATTCTTCGATCTGCTCGATCGCGTCGCCGAGCGCTAACGCGTCTCCAGAAGGGGATAGGAATTAAAGCTCCGCGCGCATCTCGATCTTCTTCGCCACTGGCTCTACGATCTGCACGATTCCGTGACCGCGATTGGTCTCCTCGCGCAGGCGAATCAGGCCGAATTGCTTCAGCTTGTTCACATCCCGCGTAACCGACCCGCGGTTGCGGCCAAGTTCCACAGCCAGCGCGGAAATGCTCAGCTTCTTTTTTCGGGCCGTTTGGAAAAGCCGGAGACGCTGCACGGTCATCAATTCAAACATCATCATCGGGTCTCCGAAGGTGATGATCTTCTCCGGCTCGAGCCGTTCGCCGGCCTCGCGCCTGCGAGTGCGATCGAGAGACCGCCGCACATGACCCTCAAATCCATCGGTGAACACCTTAACCTTCATATTGCCTCCTGATCGCCTCGGCTTCTTGATAAAAACGGTCTGACGTCTTCGAATAGTGCGTGAATTCCGTCCGCTCCACCTTGCCCATGAAATGACGCTCATGAACGCCGTGGGCGTTGTCGTACCCGAGCACTCTGCCATTGTCCCGGTAAAACAGATGCGGCAAAAGGAAGGCCAGATTGTAGCGCACCACTTCTTCGCGCGCATCGACCCAGACTTCTTCTCTAAGGATGCCTACACCACCCGCGCACCAAAAGCCGGTTTCGTAGTCCGTATCTTTGCGCAGCCGTCTCGCGCTGCCCATCCACGAACCTTAGCACAGGTGAT
The DNA here is from genome assembly GCA_964486495.1 of uncultured Occallatibacter sp. Taxonomy (GTDB): domain Bacteria; phylum Acidobacteriota; class Terriglobia; order Terriglobales; family Acidobacteriaceae; genus Telmatobacter. The sequence goes on along the minus strand of CAZANC010000012.1, from coordinate 23,279 downwards.
GCGCCAGATGCAACACCTGCTCTCTTTCCCCTCTTCTCGAAAAACAAAATGGCCCGGCTTCTCGGCCGGGCCATCTCGCCATCCCGCATTTCCACTTATCCTGGGTGCGGGTGCCCCATCCTTCGCCTTTTTTCTGGCGAAGGGTGGGATCGCACGGACTCTGCCTACTGCGCCGGCGGCGGCGCTGCCGGCTGCTCCTGTGTCGCCGGCGGAGTCATCGTCGGCTCATTGCCCGGCGGCGCTGCTTCCACCCCCGGTACCACGGGCGATGTCGACATGGTCCCCGCTGCGGCTTCCGTCAAATTGATGTCGTAGTGCTGCAGCGTCGAAGCCAGCGTCTGGTAAAGCCCCGCGCGGTCCGTCGCATAGGCAGCGTGCGCCGCAATAAGGTTATCCTCGGCCATCGCCAGACTTCTCTGCTGTTGCAGCACGTTCGCGGTTGTCGACGCGCCCAGGTGCAGCTTCTTCAACTCGGCATCCAGGCTTTGCTGCTCGAAGTCGCGCGCCGCTAGCGCCGAGTGCACAAGCGCGCGATCGTTGGTCAGCGCAAACATCGCGTTCACCACCTGCATGCGGACGATGGTACGCAGTTGCTCCAGCCTCAGCTCCGCCTGCCGGTACTCCATCAGCGACCGCTCCTGCTCGCTCTGCGCCTCCCGGTTGCGCAAATTGATCGTCAGGTTGAATCCCACGCCCTTGTTCGGCGAACTGCTGTTCACCAGGTTATTCAGTGTGGACCCATAGCTCACCGTCGGATAGGTGTTCGGAGGGCATGCCGCCGGTGGATTGGCGAGAAAGTTGTAGCAGTTCGGGCTCTGCGCGCCGCCTGTTGCGCTGGCGCCATAGAATCCGTACACATCAAGGGACGGCAGTAGCGCGTTGCGCGCGCCCTTCAGAGTGATCTCGTCGTTGCGCAGCGTCAGCACTGCCTCTTCCAGCTCTGGCCTTTGCTGGAAAGCCTCCTGCACCAGTGCCTCCACCGGCTGGCTTTCTTCCGGCAGCGCCTCCAGGCCCACGCGGTCCGTCGGAATCACCGGAGCTGCTGAGAGCGCGGCATCGTTCAGGTTCCGCGTGATCGCCTGCTTGATGATCTGCTGCTGGTAATTCAATGAGCTCTGCGCGCTGATCAGCGCCTGCTGGTCCGTTGCCACTGTCGATTCCGCGTTCACCACGTCCAGCGGCGCCATCGTTCCAATCTCCAACTGCTTCTTGTTGTCCGAAAGCAATTGGTTGCTCTGGTCCAGCGCGCGCTCCTTGGCCTGTACGTCCTCATATGCCTTCACAAGGCCCCAGTAGATCGACTCCACCTGGTTCACGGTGTAGAGAATCTGCTGCCGGAACGATGAGTCCGTGATGCGCCGGTCGTTCAGCGCCTGGTACATGAACCGCTTGTTCACCCAAATCCCGGCTCCCTGCAGCAACTGTTGCGTCACCTGGGCCTGAAAGCTGGAAAGATACAGCGGGCTGTAGTCGTTGAAGAAGTTGTTGGTTGTGACCCGTTGGTTGTTGAATCCTACCTGCAGTGTCGTGCCCGTCACGAATCCCTGGTTGTACGCGAAGTTGTACTCATTCGTGTTTGTCGAAGCGCGCGGTTGGAAAATGCTTTCTGCCGGCGACTCCGATCTCTGCAATTGAATCGTGCTCGTCAGCGTCGGATCGAGCTGCTCTGGATTGGGTCCCGCGCCATTCGTGGTCAACGTCAGTCCGTTCACGCCCGATCCCGCGCCTCCTGAGCCTCCCGCGGTTCCTCCCGGACCGCCGCCCGTCGACAATGTGGAGGTCGACCCGCCCTGCGTGCCTGTCACCAGCCCGGATGGCGCGCCCAGCGGCCCCCCTCCGGCCCTCGTCCGCAGAATGTCGGTGTCGGCAATGTCCAGGTCGTAGCGCGCAATCGCGATGTCGTAGTTGTTCTCGATCGCCAGCGCGATCGCGTCAGACAGGCTCAGGTAAATCTTCCCGTCCTTCATCAGGTCGGCCAACCGCACCGAATTTTCAAAGCTCGCCTTAGGAATCGACGTCGGCAAAAAAATGTTGATCGGATCTCCGATCCACTTCCCATAGGCCTTCGAGTAGTCGCGGCTCGAGGTGGTCAATGGATACGGCTGTGTCGGCACAGGCGCCGGTGCAACCGGCAGCGCCGAAGCCGCCTTGTCTGGACCGTTCGAGCCTGCGCCGGCCGCTTGACCGTAACCCGGCGGCATCGTCGCCGCCAGCGTCAGCAGCACGGCCGCAACAGCGCGCAACCGCTCGCTTCTCTTTCCCACCGCTTCTCTCTGCGTCGTTCCTTTGGGATCATTCCCCTGTGCGCTCTGCGCCCCAAAACCCACACCCGTCCTGTAAAAATGCATATTTTCTCTCCACAATGGGTTGCGCTGCCTGTTTGTGCTGCCCGTTACCCTGTCTCGGTTGCCTGCCTGCACGGTTGCCCTGTCTGGATCGCCATGCTTCCCGGCAGCCATTGTTCGCGAAGGATACATCCCGTGCTCGCCAAGACGATTATCTCTTCCGCGTCGCCCTTGAAGGCTCTTCTTTGATTACGAAATCGATACCCCTCTCGTTCCCTGCAATCGTTTCATCGCCCAGACCCATCGCAGAAGTCCCTCGCAATCGACGCTTCACCTGTACGAATTCCCGGCTTGTATGCGAACTCTGATCGCGTCCGCAGACGATCGCTGCGCGTGGAACCTTGTGCGCGCCGGCAAACCTGATCCGCGCCGGCGCCGAATCCGCACCGGCAAACCTAATCAATGAGTCGCTCAAGACTTCGACGGCAACAGCCTGTCAATGTCCGCTCCGCAGGGCTCGAACTCCGGCATCAAGTCGCGCAATCCAGAATATTAACTAACTGGTTAGTAAAATACCGCCAGACCCACCCTGAACGCAACCCCAAAAGCGCCTCTGAGAGTCCACATATCGCGCTAACTCTTTTTGGATCAACGCACAGGGGGCACAGTTTCTGAGGAAAAATAGACCGGAAGGAAGGCAAGCTTCACGCCCGGCCGGAGACTGTCGATCCTTGAGGGCGCCTCGTCCGCACGCCTCCGTCAATTACGCTGATAAACAGCAATCCTGACGACTGACTTGACCGACTCCGCCCAACCCGGCTCTGACCTCCAAACCTGGAAGCTCACCCTCGCCTACGACGGCACCGACTTTCAGGGCTGGCAGGTGCAGCCCGGTCAGCCGACCATCCAGGGCGAGTTGCAGGCAGCGCTCGGCCGCGTCACCGGAGAATCGCCTCTTCCACAGGGCTCAGGCAGAACCGACGCCGGCGTCCACGCCCTAGCTCAGGTCGCGAGCTTCGCTCTCCGCGCTCCCATCCCGCCCGAAAACCTGCACCGCGCGCTCAATCGCACTCTCCCCCCGTCGATCCGCATCTCCGAAGCCAAAACGGTGCGAAGCACTACATTTCATGCGCGGCACTCGGCCATCGCCAAAACCTACGAGTATCGCATCCTTCGCGCCATCGATTGCCCACCCTTCCTCGCGCGCTACGTCCACGCCTGCGCCTGGCCGCTCTCGTTCGACGCGCTTGAGGCCGCCGCGCGTCTCTTCATAGGCGAGCACGACTTCCTCAGCTTCGCCGCAACCGATCCCGACCTCGCGCAAAGAAATCTCGCCGAAGAAGAGGAACCCGGCGATCGCGACTTGACCAGCGGCGCACCGGTAAAGCCCCTAACGACCGGAACGATCCGCACAACCTTCTCCTCAACCTGGGTCGAGCGCTCGACCGATTCCGGCGATCTCCTCGTCTACCGCGTCCGCGGCAACGGCTTTCTTCACCACATGGTGCGCAACCTGGTCGGCACCATGATCGATGTCGGCCGCGGTCATCTATCCGTCGAAGAAATTCCCCGCATTCTCGCCGCCCGCTCCCGCTCCGAGGCCGGCCCCACCGCGCCGGCTCGCGGCCTGTTCCTCCATTCTGTCGAGTATCCAACTGAATCGTAAGCACTTGAAAGCGCGCGGCTGGACTACCGCGGCTTTTCAGTCTATAAAAGGACTATATTTGGTCCGCACTGCCGGAAGGGAGCTACCATGCGTTACTCGACCCAGATCAAACCCATTAGCTACGTCAAATCCCATGCGGCGGAACTCCTGGACAGAATCGCCGAGGAGCGTGAGCCTATCGTCATTACCCAGAATGGCGAAGCGCGCGCGGTACTGGTCGATATCGCCAGTTATGAGCAAACGCAGGAGACGATCGCCTTGTTGAAGGTGCTGGCCATTGCAGACAAGGAGATCGAGGCGGGAGATTCGGTGCCGATTGAAGAAGTCATGGCCGAATATGATATGGCGGCGAAGCGAGCCTGATGCTCCCGATTGTCAAGTTCACTCCTGGCGCGCGAAAAGATTTAAGAAGCATCCACGACTATATCTCCAGTCATGACTCTCCGGAGAAAGCGGATTACGTAGCAAAAAAAATCGTTGAGGCAGCGTTATCGCTGCGTGAGCTTCTCCACCGCGGGGCCTACCCTCCCGAACTGCTTGCCATCGGAAAGCGGGATTATCGGCAGGTATTCTTCAAGCCCTACCGGATTCTCTATAGAGTCCGCGGAGAGACTATACACATCGCCGTTGTGGCCGATGGCCGCAGAGACATGCAATCGTTGCTGGCGCGGCGGCTTCTCGGTTCATAATCGTGCTTCGCTTCTCGTCGAACTCATCAGCCGTTGACCCTGCTACTCTGAATTCACTTCGATGCCGGTTCTGTCTTCAGCCTCGGCGTTCTCGCGCGTTACAACCCTCGCCGCGCAAAGACCGATTCACGCCGCCTTCGCCTGGCTGCATGCGAATCCCAAAACCATCATGGACTGGCAAGTCGCGCTTGTCGCGATTCCCGCACCCACTCACGGCGAGCAGGCGCGCGCCGAGTGGCTCGCCGAGCGGTTTACGGAAATAGGTCTAAGCAGCGTCGAAATCGATGCCGCCGGAAACGTTCTCGGCACTCTGCCCGCCGCAAGCCTTCCGGCCGACAGCAGCGGCCCGGTCATTCTGCTCTCCGCGCACATTGACACCGTTTTCCCCGCCGCCACTCCGCTCCATCCGATCCTTAAAGGCGATCGGCTTGAAGCTCCGGGCGCCAGTGACAATGCCGCCGGTGTAGCCGGAATGTTAGCCATCGTGAGCGCGCTTCTCCATGCGGGTGCCCAGAACGCGGGATTCTCCCTGCCCGTCCCACTCGTCATTCTCGGCAATGTCGGCGAAGAAGGCGAGGGCGACCTGCGCGGCGTCCGTCATATCTACGAGCACAGCGCACTCGCCGGCCGCATCGCCGCTCACATTGTTCTCGACGGCCCCGGCGCTGACGCAGCCGTCACCCAGGCTCTGGGCAGCCGCCGCTACAAAATCGCCATCACCGGCCCCGGCGGCCACAGCTTCACTGACGCGGGCATTCCCAACCCCATCGCCGCGCTCGCCTCCGCTCTGGCCGCGCTTGCTGAAACTCCGCTGCCCAATGAGCCGCGAACCACGCTCAACCTCGGCACCATTCGCGGCGGCATCAGCGTCAACTCGATTCCCGAAAGCGCTCAGGCCAACATCGACCTGCGTTCCACCGACCCCAATCAACTTCTCCGCCTTGAAGTCGCGTTGCATCGCGCCGTCGAGGACGCCGTCGATCACTGGAACGAAAAGGCCAGATCGGCCGGCGCAAGTTCGCGCTCGCGCCTCTCTTTTGCCGTCACCAAAATCGGCGACCGCCCCGCCGCGCAACTGCCCGACGATTCGCCGCTCCTCTCCACTTTGCGAGCCGTCGACCGCCATCTCGGCCTGCGCACCGAACTCCGCCTCGGCTCCACTGACGCCAACATCCCGCTCGCCCTCGGCGTCCCCGCGCTCTCCATGGGCGCTGGCGGCGACGGTGGCGATGCCCACACGCTGCGCGAATGGTACTCGTCGAAAGACCGCGAGCTCGCGCTCAAGCGCGTGCTCCTTCTCACCCTCGCCATGCTGGAATGGGCGTCGGAACGGGCTGCCGTTCACTAGGCCTCTGACCGCTTTTTCATGTACCAATGTGGGTGCATCCTTGCGGCGTTCTTGTCTTTGCCGCAAGGGTGGGAAGCACGAAATCCAGCGGTCAGAGACCTGGCGCCGCCCACCCTCCACCTGCGCCCGCCGGTGGCCTTCCTTGTAGCGCCGGTCTCCAGACCGGCTGTCGTGCGGGCGTCCTCGCCCGCACTCTTCCTCGGCAGGAAACGAAAATTTCCCTCCAGCCCGCGTCTAACCAGTCAGGGCGTACCGTTCTCTTCATCCACGCCCCTCGGCGACGCGGCACAGGGAGTGCCGCTCCCACTCGCAGACGGCTATACTGAAGAGGTAGCGCAATCTGCCTGCCGGCCCACGGCATAACCGCTCTCATGAGGTCAGTAAACTCTATGAATTTGCTCTTCAAACGGCTACGCTCGCGCCGTCTCGCTTCAGTCTTCATCCTGCTTGCCACGGTCTCCGCGGCCGTTTTGGTCGGATCGTATGCCGCGCACGGAGTCCGCGGCCAGGAAACTCAGAACACCAGCACGGACGCCACTCCCCTCAAGGTCGTCACCACGCCGACTCCGCCCAACGACTTTGTCAGGATCGCCAAGCTTGTGGGACCGGCAGTCGTGAACATCAACACGCAGACTCTGCCCAAACAGTCGGACAAAGGCGGCCGCCGCAACTTCCATCAGTTCCGCTCGCAGCCCAATCAGCAGAACCCCGGCGATGACGATCAGGACAACGGTCAGCAAGGCCAGGACAACTTCCAGGATTTCTTCAACCGCTTCTTCGGCGGCCAAGCTCCCGGGCCCGATGAGGGCGCCGACAACGGCGAGGTGCAGGAGTCGCTCGGCTCAGGCTTCATCGTTGACGCCAAGGGCTACATCATCACCAACGATCACGTCATCGACAAAGCCGACAAAATCTACGTCAAGCTCTCCACCGATCCCGACACGCAGGACCTCGGCCGTCCCGCTCGCGTCATCGGCATCGATAAAGCCACCGATCTTGCCGTGATCAAAATTGATACCAGCACACCGCTTCCCACCGTCAAATTGGGCAACTCTGACACGGCGCAGGTCGGCGACTGGGTCGAGGCCATCGGCAGTCCATTCGCCTTGGCCCAGACCGTCACCGCCGGCATCATCTCCGCCAAGAACCGCACCATCGACCAGGGTGCTCCGGGCCAGTTCCAGCACTTCATCCAGACGGACGCGGCCATCAATCCCGGCAACTCCGGTGGACCGCTGCTCAACATGAACGGCGAGGTCATCGGCGTCAACACCGCCATCTATACGCAATCGGCCGGCTATCAGGGAATCGGCTTCGCCATGCCCTCGAACACCGTTGCCGATGTCTACAACGATCTCATCAGCCCCAGCCACAAGGTCACGCGCGGCTCCATTGGAATTCAGTTCCGCGAAGGCCTTTCGGGTGCCGTCAATCGCGTTTACGGATTCAAGAATGGCGTTCTGGTGCAGGAGGTTCAGCCCAGCGGCCCGGCAGACAAGGCCGGTCTCAAGGCCGGCGACATCATCGTATCCGTCGATGGGCGCCCCATCAAGGACGGCGACGATCTGGTCAACGAAATTGCCAGCCGCAGGCCCGGCTCAACCATCCGCCTCGGTTACGTTCGCGATGGCAAATCCGAGGACACGACGGTGACCATCGGCGATCGCGATACTGTCTTTGCCGACATCAACAATCCGCAGCCTCAAAGCAACGACGACAACGGCAGCGGCGCCGGTGAAGCCAAGCTCGGCATCGTCGTGCAGGATGCCCCGCCGGCAACCGTCTCGCGCATTCACACCTCCGGCGTAATCGTTGAATCCGTCCGCAACGGTTCCTTCGCTGACCTGCAGGGACTGGAACCGGGCCTCGTCATCACCCATATCAACCGGCAGCCGACTCCCAACAAGGAGCAGTTCGACGCCGTGGTGAGCAAGCTCAAAACCGGCGACGATGTGGTCTTCGAAGTCATCGACCCGCATCATCCCGAACAGGGAATCAACTATATCGGCGGCACTTTATAGCGCAACACGCCGGCGCCGGCAGCGATTCTTCCCGCTTCCGGCGCTGGTCTCTAAAGTAATCAAGTCAATGCGTCCGCTTTGTTTTCTCCTTGCCGCACTGCCATCCCTTGGCTAAACTTCTATGAAGTGTTCTTGAAATCTTTGCTTTCCTCAGGTGGCGTTAGAATGTCCTCATCTCGTCGAGCGTTGGCGCTTCTGATCTCCGCGGCTCTTCTTGTGCCGCCCGCGTTCGCTGCGAATGTGCGCCACTCTTCCACGAGCAGCCACGCCGGCTCCGCCACCCACAAGCTTTCGCACAGCCGCCATCGGTCACGCCGCGCGCGCGGACAGCAAGCCATCGATCCGGACCGCGTCACGCAGATTCAGCAGGCCCTGGTTCGCGAGCACTACCTCACCGCCGAGCCGAACGGCGATTGGGACTCCACCACCGTCGCCGCAATGCAGAAGTATCAGGCCGATCATGGCTGGCAAACCAAGCTGATGCCCGATTCGCGCGCGCTCAAGAGTCTCGGCCTCGGTCCCGATTACTCCACCGCCCTCAACGCCAACGGATCCAGCTTCGCCGCCCCGCCTTCCAATAGCACGTCTCCATCTCAGACGGCCGGCTTCGTCGAAGCCTCGGGCGTGCACCAGTAACTATCAAATCGCTACGGTCACGAAAGACATTCGCATCGGGAGGAAACCCGCTATGGGCGCGACATTGCTTTACCGGATTGCCGCAATCATATTTGTCCTGTTTGCAGTTGGACACACCTATGGCTTTTTAAGCTTGCGCCCGGCATCGCCAGAGGGCCGCGCAGTTCTTGACGCGATGAACAAAGTGCATTTTGACGTTGGCGGTCGCAGCTTCACTTATGGGGGCTTCTACCGCGGATTCGGATTATCCTGCACGGTATCGTTGATCCTGTCGGCTTTCCTGTGCTGGCATCTCGGGCAGTTGGCCCGCTCGAACCCTGCCGCTATTGGAGCGCTCGGCTGGGTCTTCTTTGCAGCGCAAGTTGTGGGCGTCGTGCTCAGTTTTCGATACTTCGGAGTGCCTCCGATGATTCTCTCCTCCATCGTCACCGCAATCGTTGGAGTAGCTGCATTCCTGGCCCGGTGAAAGACGCGGCTGTTTTCGCCGCCTCCCGCGTGCACCAGTAACCCAGCGCCCCGTACCTTACCGCGGCCGCCTCTCCGGCATCCATTTCAGCAGGAACTCGTAGCGCGCCCGCGTCGTGTCCGCGCCAGACGTAATCGTGCCGTCCAGGTGGATCACGTCGCCGTCTTTGTCGAAGCGCAGCCACTCGGGCAGCCCCGGCCCGTTGGGGTCGCCGGTCCTCGCAAAGTTCGTCCAGTAGTCCATCATCTCTTCGCTCAGCTTGCGATCTTCCGGGCGCCATACCGCTCCAGGCCTCGTGTCCAGCGTGCCAAACACATACTCGATGTCGTCGGAGTGAAATGCGTACGAACCCGGATGAAACTTGCTGGGCGGCGCGGCCAGCTCAAGGTGATAGCGATAGACCGGCGCGTCACCTGTCTTCACCTGCGCCTCAATCCACTTCCACGTGCTGAAGGCAATGAAGGAATCGCTTTCGTAGTCAATGGCCGAGCGCACCGCCTGCTCATCGCTGTCACCGGGGAAGAAGGTGAGGAACTCGCTGGCGCGGTCGCCGAATGTCGTGGCCGCAAACTCCTTCCATTTCTCCGCCGTCATGCCGACCGCCGGATCGTGTTCCTCGTCGCCATTCCACCCGGCCAGCAACGGAACGTGGGCTTGTTTCCCCGCCGCGTAGGTCTGGGCGATCGGTTCGGTCAGAAAGCTGCCATCGACCACGACCGGGAAACTCGGCGCACCCTTCGCGGACGCGCCGGCAAGAATCGCCTCCGCCGGCAAAGCGCGCAGCGCGGCCAAATTTGCCGCACCCAGCGATTCCGTCCAGGTCTGCTCCAGCTTTTCGTGTTCGCCCTGCGCCTCGGGTCCATGCGAGCCAACACCCAATGCCGCTCCGCTCTCGCCAATCGCCTTTTCGAACAACCCTTGTGCAAGGGGCGACGCCATCAGCGTGCTCACCGCGGACGATCCTGCGCTCTCCCCAAAGATCGTTACGTTCCCCGGATCGCCGCCGAACCTGGCGATGTTTTCATGGACCCAATGGAGCGCGGCCACCATGTCCATCAACCCGTAGTTCCCCGCCGCGCCACCGGCCTCTTTGGCCAGATCGGGCGTCGCCAGAAACCCGAAAACGCCGAGCCGGTAGTTGATCGTCACCAGCACAACACCCTTCAGCGGCAGAAAGTCGCCGTTATGTCGCGGCTCCGAGGCCGATCCGGCTAAATAGCCACCCCCGTGAATCCAGAACATCACCGGCAGCTTGCTCCCGCCCTTCGCATCCGCGGGCGCAAAAACGTTCAGATAGAGGCAATCCTCGCTGGGCCCGCTATCTTGAAACACCATGTCGGCAAAGGGATTGGTCTGCACGCAGCGAGCGCCGTATTGCGTGGCGTCGCGCACGCCCTTCCATTTTGCCGGCGGCTCCGGCGCACGCCAGCGCAGATCCCCCACCGGCGGCGCAGCATAAGGCAGACCCAGGAACGCCTTCACCTTGCCGTCGTTGATCGTTTTGCCGTGAACTTTACCCTGCAGAGCCTTGACAGTGTGCGAGTCGGCGCGGACAGGCGAAGAAAATCCCAAAGCGTTGGCAATCATCGCTGCAGCGCAGACAATCCCGATTCGGATGCGCATGAAGAAATTCCCCCGCGCAAAACAATAGCAGGTCGGATGCGAAAAACCTCAATCGGTGATCACACGATCTCTGTCGCCAGCAGATCAACCACCGTCTCGCGCCGCCGGATCAGCCGCGCCTTCGCACCCTCCACCAGCACTTCCGCGGCGCGGGGCCGCGAATTGTAATTCGAGCTTTGCACCATGCCGTAGGCGCCCGCATCGAGCAGCGCCACCAGGTCGCCGGGCTCAACCGGCCCGAGCTTGCGGTCGCGCGCGAAAAAGTCGCCGGACTCGCACACCGGCCCCACAACATCCACAACCATCGCCTTCCCTGCCCTCGGCTGCACGGGAACAATCTCATGATGCGCCTGGTAAAGCGCGGGCCGGATCAAATCGTTCATGGCCGCGTCGGTAATCACAAAAGTCTTTTTGCCGTTGCGCTTCAAGTAGAGCACTCGCGTCACCAGCGCGCCCGCCTGCGCCACCAGGAATCGCCCCGGCTCAATCAGCAGCCGGCCGTCGAATTCTCCCAGCGCACGATTCAACGCCTCCGCGTACTCCTCCACTTTCCCCGTCGCGTCAAACGCGCCGTCGTGGTAGTCAATGCCCAGGCCGCCTCCCGCATCAATTGCCTTGAGCGCGATGCCGTCTTCTCTCAGTTGCATCGCCAGCTTGCTCACCCGCGCAATCGCCGCGGCAAAAGGATCCGCAGACCGGATCTGCGACCCGATGTGAACGCTCACCCCATACGCCTCGAGCCAGCGATCTTTCGCCGCGCTCTTGTAAATCGTTCGCGCTCGGCGAATTTCGATCCCAAACTTGTGCTCGCGCAAGCCAGTGGAGATGTACGGATGCGTATCCGCAAAAACGTCGGGGTTCACGCGCAGCGCAAACCGCGCCCGAATCTTGTGCTTGCCTGCCCGCGCCGCCAGCAGCTTTAGCTCGGCCTCGCTCTCCACATTGAATGCGAGGATTCCTGCCTTCAGCCCTGCGTCAATCTCCGCTTCCGTCTTGCCAACGCCTGAAAAAACCACGCGCCCGGCAGCTTCCGGCGTCGCCGCCAGCACGCGCTCCAGTTCGCCCCCTGACACGATGTCGAATCCCGCGCCGCGCTTCGCCAGCAGCTTCAGGATCGCCAGCGCGGAGTTGGCCTTCACCGCATAGCAAACCAGATGGTCCCGCACCGCAAACGCCTGCTGAAACATCGCCAGCCGCTCGGCAATTTGATCGCCCGAGTAAACGTAAAGAGGCGTGCCAAACCGCGCGGCCAGCGATTCCAGCGACACACCGCCGCAATGGAGCGCACCGCCAGGCTGCGGACGATAAAACGGGTGCGACGATGTTTGTTCCGCCAAGGCTCTACTCCAAAACCAGAAAAACAATATATTGAGCGTACAGCATCTCGCTGCATTTGTTTTCGCGCTTGTTCCTTGTCTTCTCGTTCCCTTGTTCCCGCGGTCCCTGGGTCCCTGCATTCCCATTACAATGTCTGTGTGACTCAGTTGCCCCCAATTGACATCGTCGACGTCGTCGGCGTTGGCTTGAACGCCACGGACACCCTGATCCCGCTCGACAGATTCCCCGAGCCCGGCTCCAAAGTCCAGTATTCCAGCCGCTCAGTTCAGCCCGGTGGTCAGGTCGCCACCACCGTTGTCGCCTGCCAAACCTGGGGCCTGCGCACCCGCTACGTGGGCAAGCTGGGCGATGACGACGCCGCGCGCCTGCACAAGGAGGCCTTTCGCCGCCTCGGCGCAGAAGCGCAAATCGTCACCGTCCCCGGCGGCGCCAGCCTGCACAACGTCATCCTCATCGATGCCGCAGGCGAGCGCACCGTCATCTGCCAGCGCAATGAGCAAATGGTTCTTCAGCCTTCGGACCTGCGCCGCGAGTGGATCGTGAATGCCCGCGTCCTTCACGTCGACGGCCACGACACCGCCGCCGCCACGCAAGCTGCAAGCTGGGCCCGCGCCGCAGGCATTCCCGTTGTCGCCGATCTCGATGACACCTATCCCTGCATCGAAGATCTCGTCGCCAACATCGACTACCTGATCGTGAGCGAGGATTTCTCCTGCCGCCTGATGGAGGAATCGAATCTCGAGCGCGCGCTGCGCCGCATGCAGTCGCGCTACGGATGCCGCCTGAGCGCGGCAACCCTCGGCGAAGACGGCGTGCTGGCCTGGGACGGCAAGCAGTTGCTCCACAGCGCCGCCTATCGCGTGCCCGTGGTCGACACCACCGGCGCCGGCGACATCTTCCGCGCCGGATTCATCTACGGCTTGTTGCGCGACTGGCCGCTCGTCCGCCAGCTCGATTTCTCCTGCGCCGCCGCCGCCATGAACTGCATGGCCCAGGGCGCGCGCGGCGGCATTCAGCCCGTCGACGCCATCGAGAACCTGAGGTCCACCGTCGCACGCTACGAAAGCGAATTCCGCGTGCAGGCGCTCGATTGAACGGAAAGACTCTATGCCGATCGAAGGCACGATCCACGAACGCGAAACGGTTCGCGCATTCATTCAAAAGCCGCGACAGGAGCGAGCACTTCTTTTGCTCTCGAATCCGAAGCGTCGCCGCGAGTTCACCAACGAGCTCGCGCACTTTAAGTGGCTCGACGAGCGGTTTATCCATCCAATCCCGACAGGCGTGCAAAGTATTGCAGAGACGGTGGCGTTCTTGCGGTCGAAGGGTGCCGGCCTTACCGTCTGGGCGATTGCTGAGAGAGGGGAGATTGATGCGCGAGAGCTGGATCTTGATTTCGCCTTGAGTGAAACTTGGGGCAGCTGTCACGCCGCCATTTTGTCCTGCATTCCAGGCAAGCTTGCCTATTTCAGGGGCGAAGAAATGAAAAGCGAGCGCCTTCTGATACATCCGTAACCGGGAGGCAGATAGCTTGCCCTGAATCTCCCTCGCCCCTCGAACCGTCTAATAAAATAGGAACGGAGACACCCTTAATGGCACTGTTCAAGACAGCAAATCCAGCCCTCGGCCAGAACACCTTCAGCGACTTTCAGAAAAGCCAGTACGGCGGCCCGCTGGTTGACGCCTCGGCGCGCATGACGCTCAGCGGCACCATCAACAAAACCGGCATTCTGCTTCTGTGCGCCGTGGCCACCGCAGCCTGGACGTGGAACTCGTTCATGCAGACGCACGATCTGAGCTTCGCCGGCCCGGCGATCTTGATCGGCGTCATCGGCGGACTCATCTTTGGCCTGGTCACGTCCTTCAAGAGGGAATGGTCGCCGGTCACCGCGCCCATCTATGCCCTGCTCGAAGGCCTCGTGCTCGGCGGCATTTCTGCAATATTCGAGCTGCGCTATCCCGGCATCGCCATGGAAGCCGTCGCTCTCACCTTCGGCACCCTCTTCGTGTTGCTGATTGCCTACAAATCCGGGCTCATCAAGGTCACCGAGAAGTTTCGCCTCGGCGTGGTCGCAGCCACCGGCGGCATCTTCCTCTTTTACATGGCCCAGATGCTCCTGAGCATCTTCCACATCTCCTTCTTCAGCTCCGTCTACGGCAATGGCATCGTCGGCATCGGCTTCAGCCTCATCGTCGTCGCCGTCGCCGCACTCAACCTCGTCCTCGACTTCGACTTTGTCGAGCAGGGCGTAGCCTACGGCGCACCCAGGTACATGGAGTGGTACGCCGCATTCGGAATCATCGTTACGCTGGTGTGGCTCTACCTTGAAATTCTGCGACTGCTCGCAAAAATGCGCAGCCGCTAGCCGGCAGCCAATAGGGAGCAGCTAGTAGGCTCCAGGTTCGCAGCGCCTCTACTCTCTACTGGCTATTGGCTATTGGCTACTGGCTATTCGCTATTGGCTACTGCCTATTGGCTACTGCTACTGGCTATTGGCGATTGGCTACTGCCTATTGGCTATCGGCTACTGGCTACTAACTACTGGCCGCTCCCTGCGGCGAGATCAGCGTAAACGTCACGGTTCCCGCGGTGCTCCGCTTATGCAGAGTGCCGCGCGGGATCACCAGCATATCGCCCTTCTGCAAAGTCAAAGTCGTCGCGCCCTCCGCGTCCGGCGCGTGCCACTCGCCCGGCCCAATACTGTGCGCGCCCTTAGGCGTTCCGCCTACTTCGTACACCGTCGAACCATCCAGAACCTGGAAGACATGGTCGCGCCCCTCGTGCCACTCGAACTCCTTGGCGCTCTTCGCTGTCTCCACCGTCAGCACCACGGTAAAATTCTTGCCCTGCACAAGATTGTTGTTGCCGGGGCTGGCCACAAGCGCCTTTGCGTCGTCCTGAATCTCCTGCGCGCGGAACAACTGGAAACCCGCCGCGCCTGCGCTGGCCGCGCCCTGTCCGCTCGCCATTGGAGCGAGAAACGAAGAATTCGCCAGCGTGATTCCCGCGGCGGCTGCCACTGGAGCGGCACGCAGAAACTCGCGCCGGCCCGCATTCGTGAGGTCAACTTTTGTCATTCAATTCCCCCTGAGACGCAATGCACTTCGTGCTGAATTCTAACAACCCCGACACCCGGTTGCCTCATCCTTCTCGTCCGGCCTCGCGGATGAACGAGCGGACACAACCGCTCCCTTGCTCCCTCGTTCCCTTGGTCGCTCGTTCCCTGCCTCATTCAAACTGCCGCAGCCACGGAGCCACAATCGCGGCCACCTTCTTCGGCTGTTCGTAAGCGGCAAAGTGGCCCGCGCACGGAATCACGTGCATTTCGCATCCGCCGGGAGCCGCGCGAAACGCCTCCATTTCCGCTGCCGTCACATTTGCGTCCTCGGCGCCCGCGATCGCCAGCACCGGTACGCGAATCGTCGCCACAGTGGGAACTGAATCCGGCCGCGCCGCCAGCCCCGCCTGCACTGCAACCACAGCCTCGGCCGTCAGCCTCATCTGCGCGCGTACTTCCGCCACCACATCGGGGCGTTCACGCCGAATCGAAGGCGCAACCGTATTCTGCGCCATGCCGTCGAACAGCGCTTCAACCCCATCCGCCCGTGCCCTCGCGATGGTCTCCACGCGCCTGGCCAGATTTGCCTCGGAATCCGGCTGCGGTTTCGAGCAGACAAAGATCATGCCGCGCATGCGTTGCGGTGCCCTCCGCCACAACTCCAGCAGCACATATCCGCCGATCGAGCATCCGCAAAAAACAGCCTTCGAAATTTTCAGGTGATCGAGCAGAGCCAAAATGTCTTGCGCGAGCTGCGCCATGGTCTCGACCGGCGCGCTCGGCACATTTGCGAATCCGCCCGTCGGCAGTCCCGAGCCCAGTTCCGAACAGCCGTGCCCTCGCAAATCGGGAACGACAGCGCGAATTCCCGCAAGCTCGCGCGTCAGCGGGCGCCAATAATTGCGGTCGAGCGGTGTGGGATGCAGCAGGACAACCGGCAACCCCTCGCCCGCGTCGTTGAAACTCAATCGGGCGTCGCCGGAAACGTACTCGCCGTTCATATTCGAGCCAGTCACACTTGAGCCAGTTACATGTGAGCTATTTACATCTGAGCCAGTCACATCTGAGGCGGATACGCTCCCGGATACGGCCCAGGATACGGTGGCATCTCTTCGGGAATCCCGATCCACGCGGCCACGTAGGCCACGCCGACCAGCCCGCTCGAGCAGAAGAAGCCCACCACCGCGAGAATCCTGACCACGGACACGTCCCAGCCGTTGGATTGCGCCAGCGCCATGCAAACGCCGCCAATCATGCGCCCCACATGCGGCCGCAGCAACGGCCGGCCCGGTATCGCACCAGTCATGGGAACCGCTCCGCCGCAACCCGTGCAGAATCGCGCGCTCGGATGCAATGCATTTCCACAATTCTGACAGAATGCCGCCATGATCAATTCCTCCTGAGGAACAGGCCCACTGCTTTTATCATACGAATCCGCCCCCGGTCCGGTTCCACCCATGCCCTCGATCTCTGTTCTTACGTCCCCACTGGCTATTGGCTTGGCAACTGGCTATTGGCTATTGGCCCCTGTCTTCTCGCTCCCATGTTCCCTCGCTCCCTTGTTCCCTTGTTCCCTGTTTTTCAGTTTCCTGTGTAGGGAGCCCGCAAGTATCTCCGTGCCTGGTCAGCGCGCGAGGTGTTCGGCCCCGCGTCGATCGCCGCCTGATAATCCCGCATTGCAAGCGGTCGCTGCCCACCCACATCGCGGCATTCTCCGGCATCGAGCAGTGAACGGATCTTCAGCTCCGGACCCACGCCAGGCGTCCCCGCAGCCTGCTCGTATGCCGCCGCCGCTTCATCATAGTGGCGCTGGCCGCGTTCCGCATCGCCCAGCCCAAAGTCGGCCAGCTCCATTCGCGCCTCGGCAAAGTAGCCCGGCCTCGCGTTGTCGGCCTGGATCTGCCGGTACGCATCCACGGCTCGCATGCCCTCACCGGCGTCCTTGCGCAGGTTCGCCTCCTCAAGGCAAAAAAGAAAGTCGTGCGGATACTCGTTCTTCAATTCGAGCACCACCTCGATGGCCTGGTCGTACTTCCCCTCGCGGCGCAAGAAAAGTGCGATCGCTGTTCGCGCATCCATATTGGTCAGCACACCGCGGTTGCCGGCGTCGCGCAGCATCTCGAGGCCGGTCGCCTTCGAACCCGTAATCCCGGCAAAGCCGATCATCAGCTTGAAGGGCCACGGCAGCGCTCCAACCACGTATTCGTACACTCCCGTGATCAGCTTCGCGTCCACATAATTCGGATCCAACTCCAGTACGCGCGCGGCGTCGTCCCTGGCCTTCGTCGCCAGGTGGAACCCCGTGCCATAGGCCCGCTCCACCATCGCCACATAGGTGCATCGCAGGCTGCGCACCCAGGCGCGCGCAAACAGCGCATTCACATCGTTCGCGTTCTGGCTCAATCGCCAATCCGCCTCTCGCACAGCCTCATCGGCAAGCGCAAAAATCTGGTCTCGCTTCTTCGGGTCCTCCACGGTGGCGTGGCGTCCGGTCAGGAATCCGTCGTTGGCGTAAAAAGTCGTATCGAGCAGGTCCTCGTTGTAGAGCTCCTGAAACACCAGCGCGTCCACCAGGTACGCCGTGGCCTGCGGATCGCCCGGATGGCCGCCGTGATAGCGCTCGAGGAGCTCAACCGCCCCCGTGTAATCCAGATTGTAGAAATCCTTGAAGGCGGCGCGAACCTGCGGGTCATAGTTCATCGGGTTGGTGTCCACGCCCGCCGCCCAGGCTGCGCCGGCCGCACTCAGCAGGATCAATGCCAATGTCAGGCTGCGCGTTCGCAACGATCCCAGGCTCAAATTGAATCTCCTTCTTCCATCGTATCGCTTCGCGGAATCCCCAATCCTTTCGTCCGCCATTCTTGAATCTGGACCTTCACGGTCCCGAAAATGAAAAAGGATTGAACAGGCTGCGGAAAGACTGCTTCGGACCAGCACGAAGTGTCAGGGCACGACTTTAGTCGTGCCGTTGACAGCACCAAATAGATAGGGGCTTTAGCCCCTGAGGGAAAATCAACCACGCCACACTACCAATCCGTTAGGATTTCAGTATGCCCATCCCCGATCGGCTGAATTCGTCGGTCTCCCCTGTGCCCCTCGCGGACAAAGCCCCCCTTGCGGGCAAAACTGACGACGCGCGCCAGCGCCTCATCGTCGCCCTCGATGTGCCCAGCGCGGCTGCGTCAGATGAGCTGGTAAATCGTCTCGAAGGAACCTGCCATTGGTTCAAGGTGGGAATGGAACTTTTCACCGCGGCCGGTCCCGCAGTCATCGAACCTTTCATCGCGCGCGGCCACTCCGTCTTCCTCGACCTCAAGTTCCACGACATTCCCAACACGGTCGCCGGAGCGGTCCGCTCGGCTGCCACTCTCGGCGTGCGCATGATGACCGTTCACTCTGCCGGAGGGCCGGCCATGGTGGCCGCCGCGCGCGAAGCGCTCCAGGGCGTCGCCAACCCGCCAGAGCTGCTCGCCGTCACAGTGCTCACCAGCATGGACGCCGCTGCGCTCAAAGCGTCCGGCATCGATCGCTCGCCCGCGCATCAAGTGGAGCTGCTCGCAAAAATTTGTCTTGAGGCTGGCATTCGCGGCTTCGTCTGTTCACCGCAGGAGGTTGCCGCCCTCCGCGCCCTCACCGGCCCCGAAGGAATCCTCGTCGTCCCCGGCATCCGCCCCGCCGGCGCGAACTCAGCCGACCAAAAACGCATCGCCACTCCCGCCGACGCCATCCGCAACGGCGCCAGCTACCTCGTCGTTGGCCGCCCCATCACGCAAGCGCCCAACCCAGCCGAAGCCGCACACGCAATCCTCGCAGAAATGGCTGAAGCGCTATAAGGGCCCTGCATCCTAGGCTGGGCCAGCCGCCGTGTTGCGCGCGTGGGTCACATTGTCAGGGTCGTCAGTGAACGACTTGCCCGGCGCGTAGGCAAACTTGAAGTACTGCGGCCCGGATTTGCGAATCGCATCCTTGCGGCCGTCGTCCCAGGTTACGCGAGCCTCGCCGTCAAAATACTCCCAGCGGCCGTTCACTTCGCCAATTGACCTATGCGCGGTGCCATCTTCGTTCAGTGTGATGTAGAAGTTATTTCCCTGACCATCGCCGCACTCCCACTTGCCAAAGAACCGGCCGCGGCTGGGAACTCTGTAGCTGTCCGCGGAAGCGGAGGAAGCTCCTCCCGCGAATTCGACACGATCGATGTCAGAGAGGTTGAAGCTCTGGCGGTGGCCATCCTTGAAGACGATGACGATGGCGCCCGAGGTGTCTTTCGACGCAGCGTGTGCGGCCACCTGGCTGAGCGAGCCAGTCAGGCAAAGCAATGCCGCGAGGCCGGTGACGCGAATAAAGCTCTTCATTCGGTTCTCCTGTATGTGGTGTACGCAACGAGTCAGTAAGAGGTTCCGGAATTCCTGCGATTGGGTAGCGGAAAAGCGAGGATTGGAGTCGGGTCGCTACAGACTGACGCGCGGTTCGAACGCAAAAAGCCCGGCTCATCGCCGGGCTCTCTCGCTGACCAAACTTCAAGCAACGCTTAAAGCTTTTCGTAAAACTCGCACGCAGAGCATGATATATACACCCCGCCCGGGACGCCGCGCTCCCGATCTTTCACGCGCTTGACGATACGCGTGGGCTTGTTGCATTTCGGACAGTCGGTCGACTTCGTCGTGTCCATCACCTTCTTGCGGTCACCTGTTTTTGCAATTTTCGCCATCTGGATCTGGTTCTCCTTGTGAGGTGTCTCTGCACTCATCCGCCGTGGCGGACGGCTTCAACGGTTGCGGCCGCTGCTCCCTCCTCGCTCCCTTGAGGGTGCCCCATCCGAGCTCTGCTTGGGTGGGGTAGAAGAGAACTTGGGCTCGCTCCTTCCAGTTTATATGAGCCGCGCCGCTCGCATCCGCGCCGGACGGCAGCCACCTTGCCCGCAACTCAAAAAACCCTTGCCTGCCCCTATCCGCCAAAGTAGAATCACGCTCGTAGCTTCCCCAGAACCCTCATCAGCCTCCTTTAAAACGCGCCGCTCGACCGGAGCCCCCGCGTCCCCACTCAACCCCAACCCATTCCCCGGAGGAACGATGAGCAAGCGAAATCTCCGACGCGCCGCGCTCGGCGCAACCTGCGTGGCCGTCGCAACTCTCTGCGCCCTTCCCGCCCAACTTCACGCCGCGCCCGCCGCCAACGCCGGCAAAACCCGCACCTACTACGTCGCCGCCGACGAGGTGCAGTGGGACTACGCTCCCTCAGGCCGCGATGAGGCCATGGGCATGGACTTCGACTCGATCGCCAAGGGCTTTACTGAAACCGGCGCCAACCACATCGGCCGCGTCTACAAAAAAGCCGTCTACCACGAGTACACCGACGCTACCTTCTCCCAAATCAAGCCGCGCGCGCCGCAGGACCAGTACCTCGGCATCCTCGGGCCTATCCTCCACGCCGAGGTCGGCGACACCATCAAAGTCATCTTCAAAAACAACGCCACCCATCCCTACAGCATGCATCCGCACGGTGTTCTCTATCTCAAGGACTCCGAAGGCTCCGACTACAACGACGGCACTACCGGCGCCGACATAACAGACGGCTGCGTCGCTCCCGGCTCCACGCACACCTACACCTGGCAGGTTCCCGAGCGCGCCGGCCCCGGCCCCAACGATCCCAGCTCCATTTTCTGGCTTTATCACTCGCACTGCGACGAGCTCCGCGACGTTGCCGCAGGCCTCTTTGGCGGCCTCGTCATCACCCGCCGCGGCATGGCGCTTCCAGACGGCCGTCCCAAAGACGTCGACCACGAATTCGTCACCATCTACATCGCCATCAACGAAAACGAGAGCTGGTATCTCGACGACAACATCATCGCCCACATCCCCGACCCCTCAAAACTCAATCGCTACGAATTCCACCCCGTCACCGCGACTGGGATCTTCGGCACCATCGCCGGCACGGGCTTTGCCGACACCAACGTTAAGTGGTCCATCAACGGATACATCTACGGCAACACGCCCATGATGACCATGAAGATTGGCGATCACGTGCGCTGGTATGTCGCCACTCTCGGCGACTTCAACAACGCGCACACGCCGCATTGGCACGGCAATACCGTCCTGGTCGCGGGCCAGCGCACGGATGTTCTTTCAATCACCTCTGCGCAAATGATCACTGCCGACATGGTGCCCGACGCTCCCGGCATCTGGCTCTATCACTGCCACATCTCCGACCACATGCTGGCCGGCATGTCAGCGCGCTACCAGGTCCTCGACCGCTAACCCGCTTAGCGCCCAGCCCGCCGGGTACCCTCTGGGCGCGGGCGAAAGACGCTATGCGGACTTTTATGAGGGTGCGCCAGCCAGAATCGACCGGCGCTCCATTGAAGGGTTCGTTCTGCGTCGATACATTGCGGCAGATCGACGAGCTCGCGGAAGCTCTTACCCTAGCGCATAACAAACCCGCCATCGACCGAGATCGATTGGCCGGTGATGTAGCTTGCCGCGTCGCTGCAAAGCCAAACAACGGCGTCGGCGATCTCTTCAGGCCGTCCCAGCCGCTTCATTGGCACGAACGTCTTGAGCATCGCGTCCAACTCCGCGCCCTGGCCTTCCGCGATCATCTTGTCGGACATGGGCGTCTGGATCATTCCCGGGCACACGTCATTCACGCGGATGCCGCGCGTCGCATACTCCAATGCCGCGCTCTTGGTAAAGCCAATCACACCGTGCTTCGCGGCATGATAGGTTCCACGCCTGTTGCCGCCAATCAAACCCCCGAGCGAAGAGCAATTCACGATCGCTCCGCTGCCTTGCTCACGCATCACCTGCAGCTCAAATTTCATGCAACTCCATACGCCGCGCAGGTTGATTCCCATCACGCGGTCGTAGTCGTCGCGCGGAGAGTCAGCCGTCTCCGCCAGCACGTTCTGGATCCCCGCGTTGTTATAAGCTGCATCCAGCCTTGCGAACTCCGCGACGGTCTTCTTCACCATGGCTTCCACATGCGCGTCATCTGACACGTCACAGGCAATGGCCAGCGTCTTGTGCCCTTTATCTGCGAGTTCCTTCGCGGCGGCCTCGACTGCCTTCTCGTTCCAGTCCGCCAGCGCTACCGCAGCGCCGGCCTCAGCGAATGCCTTGGCCGTTGCCAGACCCAATCCCGATGCTGCGCCCGTAACCAGCGCCACCTTACCGTCGAACGAAATCTTCATGATTGAGCTCCTCCTTCTGTGCTTCTGTTTGGGCCGGGTGCCCCGCGTTTCTCGCATTTGGGGACTTAGGATCGAGCGACCTTCGCGCCTGCGATCGTACGTGGAGCCCCGAAGCTCAGGGTGGCATGCTGTGGGCTCGGATTTCTCACCTTCGAGGAGCGGCCGCCTTCGCGCATGCGCCTGTCGGCTTCTATCCAGGACGGAACCTCGGTCTCTGGCTGCGTCCAGTGCGCTACGGACGCCTCATCGCACCATTCCACAAGATGTGGCATTGCGTTCTTATGGGCCCCCGAGACCATGAACTGCCGCATACTCTCTTCGCTGTCCCAAACCGTGATGGTCCAGAAGGTCCAGCTTCGATCCGCCAGGATTGCGCCCGAATGAAATCCGCGCGCGCGTCTTATCTGCCTCAGCGACCGCCAGGTGTGAAGCGCGAACAGCGGAACAAACCGAAAGGAGCGGATTCTGAGGCGCGTCAAACTAACGAAAGTCATTCTCTCCTTCGACTGAAGGATTCCAGTCCTGAAAAATTCCAGTCCTGAAGGATTCCAGTGTAGTCCGATCCATCTCGCGCTCGATGCAGCGTCAGTGCTCCATCGCCGGAGCGGGCGACCCATCGGACCAGTTCCCAACCCAGAGCATGAAGATTGTCACCCGCTCTTCCGGGTCATTCGCGGCAATAATCGGCGAATCATCCTTGTCGGCTCCCCAGCTCTTTGCCGCGTCGCCCGAGACAAAAATCATCACGTGCGGGTGCCAGCTCATGCCGCGATCGTTCAAGTACTGCTGCTTCGACATCATGTAGCACATCGCTCCCGGCTCCAGCGCGGGCAGTTCCTCCTTATCCAGTGCCGCAGCCGTCGCCGCGGCGATCTCCGCTCTCGATTTTCCCGCGAGCACCAGTTTCGTCTTCATCAGGAAGATCGGCGCAAAGCTTCTTGCGGCCGCTGGATTAAAGCAAA
>CAZANC010000011.1:0-26792 GCA_964486495.1 uncultured Occallatibacter sp. | reverse complement strand
TTGTGCTGGACCTGGGCGATACGGCGCCGGAGCAAGCGAGCCGCATTCCGCTGGCCACGTGGTTCCGGTACAGGCAGGCGGCGGAGAGGACGCAGTGCAGCCTGGTTGTTTTAGGGACGCGGGGGTATGCGCAGTCGGCTGCGGCGGTGGTGCTGGAATGCGCGGCACGGAACGCGGAGCAACGAGGCGGAACGGTGCTGCGCGGCTTCGAGTTTGCGGTGCGGCGCGAGAGAGAGCGGCAGGCTCCGATTGAAATTACGACCCGAAAGCCGCCGATGGCAACGTGGCAGGCGCATGCGGCGTGGGACAGCGACGCGGGGAGGCTTGCATGAGCGGCAAGCTTTTTGTGTGCGCATGGGCGGCGGAGTTTCCCGCTCAGGCATTGCTGCGGCTGCGGACAGACTGGCAGACAGAGCCGGTGGTGGTGCTGGATGGACGCGCGCCCGAGGAGTGGGTCTGCTCACTGAACCGGCTGGCCGAGCGGAGGGGCGCGGCAGTGGGAATGACGCGGCTCGAAGCGGAGAGTATGCAAGGGCTGCGGCTGCTGAAGCGCTCGGCGGAGAGCGAGGCGGCGGCGCGGGCGGTGATGCTGGAGTGCGCGGCGAAGTTTTCTCCGCGGATCGAAGAGACGGGCACAGAGGAGCCGGACAGCGGGACTGCGTGCGCTTTTGTGCTGGACATCGCGGGCACGGAGCGGCTGTTTGGGCCGCCGGCACAGTTGGCTGAACGGCTGCGCGAGGAGCTGGCTGGGGCGGGGTTTCGCGCGGCTATTACCGTAAGTGCAAATTTCGAGACTGCGCGGATGAAGGCGGCGAGCATGCGCGGGATCGCGGTGATCGCCGAGGGCGCGGAGGCGGAGGCGCTGGCGAAGCTGCCGATTGCGGCATTGGGACTGGATGAAGAGCGCGCGGCGACCTTTGCGCTGTGGGGCATCGGCACGCTGGGCGAGCTGGCGGCCATGCCCGAGGCAGAGCTGGTGGCACGGATGGGTCCGAAGGCGCGCGTGTGGCTGGCGCTGGCGCGCGGCGAGCAAGAGCATACGTTCGAGCCGATCGAAACCGTGTTTTCGCTGGAGGAATTTTGCGAGTTCGAAACGCCGGTAGAGCAGATCGATTCCCTGCTCTTTGTGGGCGCGCGCATGATCGATTGCCTGGTAACGCGGGCCTCGGGACGGGCACTAGCGCTGCGCTCGCTGACGGCCGAGATGGGACTGGAGGGCGCTGGGACGCACGATTGCGCGATCCGGCCAGCAGTGCCGACGATCGACCGGAAATTTCTGCTCAAGCTGCTGCAACTGGAGATCGGAACGCATCCTCCGCAAGCGGCTGTGGTTCGGCTCACGCTGCGGGCGGAAGCGGGAGCGCAGAGCAAGGTGCAGTTGGGATTGTTCGCGCCGCAGACACCGGAGCCCTCGCGGCTCGATGTAACGCTGGCGCGGTTGCGTGCGATGGTGGGCGAGGAGCGCGTGGGGTCGCCTGTGCTCGAGGATACGCATCGCGCGGATGGATTCCGGATGGAGGGGTTTGTTAACCCCGGTCCCCAAATGCGAGGGGCCGGGGGCACCCGCACCCACAAACGCTTATGCACAGACACTGGTTCCTATCCCACCCAAGCGGAGCTTGGGTGGGGCACCCCGCGGATGGCGCTGCGGAGGGTGCGGCCGGCGCGGTTGGTGCGCGTGGTGCTTTCTCCGGCCCTCTCCACAAAAACACCAGATCGGATTTGTGCTATCCCCGGTCCCCAAATGCGAGGGACCGGGGGCACCCAGACTTCTGTGATGAGGCCTGCAGCCTTCAGCGATGGAGAGAACAGGTACGAGATTGCCGCAGCGTATGGGCCGTGGCGGACGAGCGGTTGCTGGTGGGCGCTGAAATCGTTTGACGGTGCGTGGGACTGTGAGGAGTGGGATGTGCTGGCCGCGATGAACGGCGGTCGATCGGTGGCGTGCCTGTTGACGCGCGACTGCGCGCGGAATACGTGGCGGCTGGAGGCGTTTTACGACTGACCAGAGCATCGATATTTCGAATGCGCACTCGGTTCCGAATACACGTTCGCCGGGGACACCGGTTTGCCATCCGAATGATGCATACAGGCAGGCGGCCGCTGCGGAGGCGCGCACAGATACGCCGATGCGAGCTGCGGCGTTGGTGCGAGACAGCGAGTACATTGAGCTGCACGCGACGAGCGCATTCAGCTTTCTTGCCGCGGCGACGTTGCCGGAGCAGTTGATCCAGCGCGCAGTGGAGCTGGAGATGCCGGCGATCGCACTGGCTGATCGCAACGGCGTGTACGGCGCAGTGCGTTTTCATACGGCGGCGCAGCCGTGCGGGGTGAAGGCGCACATTGGCGCGGAGATTGCGGTGTCTTCGCTGGGCAGCCGCGCGACGCCGCCGGAATGGCTGCCAAATCAATTTCCACCAGAGCCTGCGCGGGTGGTGCTGCTGTGCGCGTCGCAGGTTGGCTACCAGAATCTGTGCCAACTGATTACGCGTTTCAAGATGCGCGAGGCAACGAAGGCGGAGGGCGCGGCGACGGTTGAGGATCTGGAGGAGTTTTCTGCCGGGTTGATTTGCCTGACGGGCGGCGAGGAGGGGCCGCTGGCGGCGGCGCTCGCGCGCGGAGGAGAATGCGAGGCGCGGAAGACGGCCGATCGGCTGACGGCGATTTACGGGCGCGGTAATTTGTATCTCGAACTGCAGCGGCACCAGGAGCGCGAAGAGGAGTGCCGCAACCAATCGCTGCTTTGCACAGCGGAGAGCCTGGGCCTGCCGCTGATTGCGACCAACGGCGTGCGTTATGCGGAAGCTGGTGACCGCGAGATGCTCGACGTATTCACAGCGATTCGGCATCACACGACGCTGGACCGCGCGGGGCGGCTGCTGGCACGCAACGATGCGCGGCATCTGCGCACGGCGCGCGAGATGGCGGCGCTGTTCGCGGACATTCCCGAGGCGATTGCCAACACGCGCATTGTGAGCGACAGGCTGGAGTTTTCGCTCAAAAATCTGGGCTACGAATTTCCGCATTATCCGATGCCGGAGGGCGAGACGATGGACAGCTTTCTGGCCAAGCGCGTGGAGGAGGGCGTGCGCAAGCGGTACGGATCGCCGGCGAAGCGGCATTTGCTTGCGAAGGCGCGGGCGCAGGTGAAGCACGAGCTGGCGCTGATTGCGAAGCTGGGGTTTGCGGGCTATTTCCTGATCGTGTGGGACATTATTCGCTACTGCCAGTGGCGCGGATTTCTGGTGCAGGGGCGCGGGTCGGCGGCGAACTCGGCGGTGTGCTACGCGCTGGAGATTACGGCAGTGGATCCGGTGGGGATGGAGCTGCTGTTCGAACGTTTCCTGAGCGAGAATCGCGGCGAGTGGCCGGACATCGATCTCGACCTGGCATCGGGTGACGAGCGCGAGCAGGTGATCCAGTACGTGTATGAGCGCTACGGCGGACTGGGCTCGGCGATGACGGCGAATGTGATCACGTATCGCGGAAGGTCGGCGGCGCGCGAGGTGGGCAAGGCACTGGGATTCGAGGAAGAGCAGTCGGCGCGGCTATCAGGGTTGATGGGCCACTGGGAGTGGCGCGGCCCGAACGACACGATGGAAAAACATTTTGCGCAGGCGGGCTTCGACGTGCGGCATCCGCGGATTGCGCGCTATCTGGACCTATGCCTGCGCATGAAGAATCTGCCGCGGCATCTGGGGCAGCACTCGGGCGGCATGGTGATTTGCGCGGGAATGTTGAATCGCGTGGTCCCGATTGAGCGTGCGTCAATGCCGGGACGAACGGTGATCCAGTGGGACAAGGAAGATTGTGCAGACATGGGACTGATCAAGGTAGACCTGCTGGGGCTGGGAATGATGGCGGCGCTGAAGGAGTCGATTGAGCTGATCCCGCGGCACTACGGCAAGCAGGTGGATCTGGCGCTGCTGCCCGAAGATCCGGTGGTGTACGAGACGCTGTGCAAGGCGGACACGGTGGGGATGTTCCAGGTGGAGAGCCGCGCGCAGATGGCGTCGATTCCGCATAACGCGCCGGTACGTTTTTACGATCTTGTGGTGCAGGTGGCGATCATCCGGCCGGGGCCGATTGTGGGCAAGATGATGCATCCATATATGCGGCGCAGGCAGGGCAAGGAGGAAGTGACGTATCCGCACCCGCTGCTGGAACCGGTGCTGAAGCGGACGCTGGGCGTGCCGCTGTTTCAGGAACAGTTGTTGCGCATGGCGATGACGGTGGCGAGCTTTACGGGCGCTGAGGCAGAGGAGCTGCGGCGCGCGGTGGGCATGCGGCGGTCAATGGAGCGGATGAAGGACCTGGAGGGACGGCTGCGCGAGGGGATGACGCACAATGGCGTGGATGCCGCGGCGCAGGACAACATCGTGCAGGGGATTTCGTCGTTTGCGATGTACGGATTTCCCGAGAGCCACGCGGCGAGCTTTGCGCTGATCGCGTACGCGTCGGCGTATCTGAAGGTACATTTTCTGGCGGCGTTCACATGCGGACTGCTGAATAACCAGCCGATGGGGTTTTATTCGCCGGCAGTGCTGGTGAAGGATGCGCAGCGGCATGGGCTGCGGGTGCGGCCAATCGACGTGCAGCGATCGGAGTGGCTGTGCACGCTCGAAGCGGAGGAGGATCGGTCGATTTCGCTGCGGCTGGGAATGAATTATGCGAAGGGATTGCGGCAGAGCTCGGCGGAGACGGTGATTGCTGCGCGCGGCTCGGGAGGGTTTGCCAGCGTGGACGATCTGACGCGGCGCGTGCCAGAGCTGAATCGGAAAGAACTGGTGGCGCTGGCGCAGATTGGCGCGCTGAATGCGCTGGGCGAAGTGGAACACCGGCGCGATGCGCTGTGGCAAGTGGAGTGGGCGGGAAGGCCGGTGGGACCGCTGCTGCGCGGGGTGGAGGCTGGACGCGCAGAACCGCAAGCCGGCCAGCCAGCGAGTCAGCGAGTCAGTAAGTCAGCGGTTCCCACCCATCGCTGCGCGAAGGATGGGGCACCCGCAGAACAGCGTGGCGCGACAGCGGAGCCAAGCGAGAAAAATTCCGGCGGCGAGGTGGCTGCTGTAGATCGCGCGGCCGCGATGCCGCTGAGGCAGATGACAACGGAGGAGCGGCTGGCGGCGGATTATGCGGGGACGGGATTGACGACGGGGCCGCATCCGATGGCGTATCACCGCGAAGAGTTGCGGGCGGAGGGGATTTTTTCGGCGCGGGAGCTGGAGGCGTTGAGGAGCGGCAAGTACGTGCGCGTTGCCGGATGCGTGATTGCGCGGCAGCGGCCGGGCACGGCGAAGGGATTTGTGTTCTTGTCGCTCGAGGACGAGACGGGAATTGCCAACGTGATT
This sequence comes from uncultured Occallatibacter sp., assembly GCA_964486495.1. Lineage (GTDB taxonomy): Bacteria > Acidobacteriota > Terriglobia > Terriglobales > Acidobacteriaceae > Telmatobacter. The sequence goes on along the minus strand of CAZANC010000011.1, from coordinate 21,444 downwards.
CTGACGCCGGATGTTTTTGAGCGCGACCGGCTGGTGGTGACGCGGAACCGGTTTCTGCGCATCGAGGGGCCGGTGCAGAACCAGGAGGGCGTGATCCATGTGAAGGCGCAGCGGATTGTGCCGCTCGAGGTGACGAGGGCGGAGGTGCGGTCGAGGGATTTTCGGTGAATCAGCTATTAGCTCTTAGCTTTTAGCCCTTAGCTTGTTCGTGCTGGGTGGGCTTTAGTGGATCAGCTGAAGCCGCAGGTCGTTGCAGGAGCAGCTAAGAGCTAGAAGCTAGCGGCTAAAAGCTGCTTTTTGAGTTCCCCGCCCCGGAATTGCGAAAGCGGGCAAATCCCCCTACAATAAGGAGAGAAGAATTGCAGGAAAGGTCTGTCTGTCGATGCCCAAGGAAAAGATTCATCCCAATTACGCCGCGGTGCGGGTGATGTGCGCCTGCGGAAGCAGTTTTGAGACGAGGTCGACCCACAAGGGCGACATTCACGTGGAAATTTGCTCGGTTTGCCACCCGTTCTTTACGGGCAAGCAAAGGCTGGTCGACACGGCGGGACGCGTAGAGCGGTTCCGGCGGAAGTACGCGAAGAGCGACAAGGCGATTGCGGCGGCGAAGTAAGCCGAGGCAGGAGTTGGACAAGTGGGCCTCCGCTGCGGCGGGGGCTCACGTTTGTTTGGGTGCTACATGAAGGCGCGCGAAGAGAAGAAACGCGAGATTGAGTCTGTTGACGAATACATTGCCGCGCAGCCCGAGGCGGCGCAGCGAGCGCTCAACCGCGTCCGGAGCACCATTCGCAAAGCACTGCCCACGGTTGAGGAGACCATTACCTACAGGATTCCCACTTACAAGGTGCACGGCGAGCGACTGCTTTACTTCGCGGGGTGGAAGCGGCACTATTCGCTGTATCCTGCGACCAAACGGCTGCTCGCAGCCTTTGCGGATGACCTAAAGCCCTACGAAGTGGTCCACAGCACGGTGAGGTTTTCACTTACTGAGCCTGTCCCGGCGAAGTTGATCGAGCGCATCGCGAAGTTTCGCGCGAAGGAAGTTTCGGAAAGCAAGAAAAGCTAACAGCTACAAATTCGGCGGCGATGGCGATGGCGAGACGCGGATTCACGGTAAAGAAGGACTGGGACAATCCGGTGGAGCACGCGATGCCCGCAGAGGCGCGCGTTCCGGCGGAAGTGCGTCTGGGCGCGGTGGTGGTGCGGCCGGCGACGGTGCTGGCGCCGATGGCGGGCGTGACCGATACGGTGTTCCGGAGATTTATACGGCATGCGAGTTTGTTTACGAAAGACAGGGAACAAGGGACCGAGGGAACAAGGGAACGAGAAAACAGGGACCAGGAATCAGGGATCATAGACCGAGAAGGCGAGGTGCAGGGGGCAAGGGAGCAAGGGAGCGAGGGTGCGGCGGCAGCGCAGGTTGAGGCGGCGATCTCGAATGCGCAGTCGGGGTGCGGGCTCATCATGACCGAGTTCACGTCGGCGGATGGGCTGGCGCGGATGCGGGAGACGAAGCGGCGGCGCTATCTGACGTTCTACGACGACGAGCATCCGATCGGAGCGCAACTGTTCGGATCGAATTCCGAGACGCTGGCGGAGGCCGCACGCATCGTGGAAGAGACGGGATTCGACACAGTGGATTTGAATCTGGGCTGCCCGGCGAAGCGCGTGGTCGGGTGCAACGGAGGGTCGGGCCTCTTGCGCGATCTGCCGAAGATCGGCGAGATTTTCCGGGCGATTCGCAAGGCGGTGACGATTCCCTTCACCGTGAAGTTCCGCATGGGCTGGAACGACTCGCAGATTGTGTGCGTGGAACTGGCGCGGATGGCCGAGGCCGAGGGGTTGAACGGGCTGGCGCTTCATGCCCGGACGCGCGAGCAGGGATATAGCGGGCAGGCGCAGTGGCAATGGATTGCAGCGGTGAAGCAGGCGGTGGGAATTCCGGTGATGGGCAACGGCGATATCCGAACGCCGGAGGACGCGGCAGCAATGGTGGCTGAGACGGGCTGCGACGCGGTGATGATCGGGCGGGCGGCGCCAGCGAATCCGTGGATCTTCAGGCAGATTGCGCAGTACACGGCGACAGGCAGCTACGAGCGGCCAACAAATCCAGATCGTTACAGAATGATTCGGGCGTATTTCGAAATGCTGCTGGCCGAAGCCGAGGCAACCAAGGATCTGCCGCGCGACGCGAGGATGGGCGATCCGGTGGGAAAGATGAAGCAGTTCGCTACATGGTTCACGCACGGCGTGCCGGGCGGAGCGAAGCTGCGCGCGGCGATTTACCAGGCGCGGACCGGGCCGGATGTGCTGGGCGAAGTGGAGCGGTTCTTCACGGCGCAAGGCGACGGTGCTGTCGACGAGGACGCAGCGCAGGAATTTCTCCCCGAAACCGCGCTGGTTTGCGACTAGGCTCCAAATAACATTCGAGCCCATCTCGGCGCGCTGAACGATTTTCGCGACGACCCTTTCCACAACAAACCCAACGAGACGGGCGCGAGCGCATTTTCCACATTCGGGCACATGGTGTGCACCGGGTGAGCGAGAAGCCGAGTGCGCTAGGCTGGAAAAACGATATGGCGGAATGCGCGATTTGCGATGGGGTGGGCCTGGTTCGAGTGATGGATGCGGCCGGGCATTGGGTGAGCCGGGCATGCGAGTGCCAGGAGGCGGAGCGGGAACTGCGGAGGATCCAGGCGGCGCAGATTCCGGCGCGATACAAAGATTGCACGCTGGACGCCTTCGATCCCTCCTATCCCGGCGCCGACCCCTCGCTGGGCAGGGCGCTTCAGAAGGCGCGGAAATTCGCAGAGACCTATCCTGTCGACACAGCCGGACGCGGGCTGCTTTTTGTCGGCTCAGCGGGTTTGGGCAAGACTCACCTGGCGGCCGGCATTCTGCGGCGCCTGATCCAGGAACGCGGGGTGAGGGGGCTGTTTTGCGATTATCGGGAGCTGCTGAAGAGCATCCAGAACAGCTATAACTCCGAGGTGCGGACGACGGAGCTTGAGCTGCTGAAGCCGGTGTTTGCCGCCGAAGTGCTGGTGCTGGACGACCTGGGCGCGCAAAAGCCCAACGAGTGGGTGTGGGACACGGTGGCGCTGATCCTAAACACGCGCTACAACGACCGGCTGACCACGATCATAACGACGAATTATCCGGACTTGCCAGCAGGAGCGGGCGCAAAGTTCGACAGGACCGGGGCCAAAGCGGCCGTCCTTGAAGACACGCTGGGCGACCGGATCGGCGACCGGATGAGGTCGCGGCTTGCTGAGATGTGTGTTCGCGTGGAGATGCAGGGCGATGACTTCCGGCAATCGGTAAAGCGGGCGCGGTTCGGGTGAGGAAGGCAGCCAGTAGCCAGTAGCTTGTGGCTGTTGCCTCGATCCCCTCGCTTATTTTCGCTCGACGGCCGGGCAGCGGGGCTTCACCCGGAAAACTACCAAAACGACAAGAGACTGGCAAGAAGCACGAGCATAGCGGCGATGGTGAGGCCCTGGTAGACCCGTTCGGCTTGCAGGTTGGGCTGCGCAGAGGCGCTTGTGTGAGTGGGTGGCAAGGTGAATGCGTGGCTCGGGGAGGGATGCATTGGCTGGCCTGCCTTTCAAAATGCATTTCGATAGGGAATACGGCGCGATCACGTTGCCGGTTTTCTTGTCTTGTGGTTGAGGTTTCAGGAGACTTGCCAACACCGGCTGGCCGGCATTGAGGTCTCTCTTGTCAGCTTAGATGCGAGAGACATGCGCCGGTTTCAATGAAGAATGTAGATTGGATGAAAAGTTCCAGTGCGTGCGGGAATGGCGGCACGGAAGTGAGAGTCGTGGAGCCGATCGAGCGCGTGGATGGACCGCGAGGCAGGCCAAAGCGGGTGTACAATCGCGCTCGTGAGCACAGGTCCACAACTCATTCGTCCTGCCGAGGCCCAGGAGCGCAATTGGCTGCCGGTAGCGATCGCGGTGGCGATTGTGCTGGCGGTGGCGGTGGGACTGGTGCTGATCTTTGGGCACGGGAAGAGCGCGCCCGCAGCGACGCCGATCTCGGCAGCCTTGGACCCGTACGCGGCGAATCTGCCGGTCAGCAACTTGCAGATGAGCGAGTCAGCGAACCTCGCAGGCGGCAAAGTGACCTACGTCGATGGGTCGATCAGCAATACAGGAAGCCGGACGGTGACAGCGATCACCGTGCAGGTGCTCTTCCGTGATCCGGCTCATGAAGTGGCGCAAAACGAAACCGAGCCGCTGAAGATCATCCGCACGCGCCAACCGTACGTGGATTTGGAGCCGGTGTCGGCCTCGCCTCTGAAGCCCGGCGACAGCGCAGACTTCCGCTTGGTGTTCGACACGGTTGCGCAGGATTGGGATGGCGCTTTCCCGGAGATCCGTGTCATTCACGTGGACTCGAAATAAGGCGCGTCGACTCGAAGTGAGGCAGATGGATTCGAAAGTAGGGCGAGGATTTCAGGGGCAGCGTAGAAACTACGCAAACGTGCAAAATTTACTCGCAAACAGGGGTATACAGGGCGCGAAACGCGCCGATTCCGCACTGAGCCCTCCCCATCGATTGACTTTATTTTCAATTAGATAGATGTTTTCCCAATCCCTCTCCATCTTTGGCACCGGTATTGCTTTTAGTAGGGCGAGCGGACAGCAGGCTCAACTGCGGTTGCAACTCTAAAAGCCGCAAATCAACAAGAGGGATTAAAACCCATGATGAATTCTGCGAAGGCATTGAGATTGTTCCCCCGCCATATGGCGGTGATTGTGCTGGCATCTGCGATCGCGATTCCCGTTTGGGCTCAAGACCAGGTGAATACAGGAGTTTCAACCGGGGTTTCGACACAGAGCACCCCAGCTTCTGCGGGCACCACACAAGCTCAGCCCTCCCCCATGCCCATGACCGAACAGCCTTTAAGCACCCCGAAGGAAGGGTTCTGGGGCCGTATCTACCCCTTTGCCCGCAAGAAGTGGGTGAAAAGACAGACTGATCCGATCAACGACCGGCTAAGCGAACTGGATGATCTGAACTCCAAGAACGCGCAATACATCAAGGATGTGGATGCGCGGGCGCAGGCAGGCATCCAGAAGGCGCAGACCGCAGCCGATGCGGCGAACCAGTTGGCGTTGAACGCCAACTCGCAGGCCCAGAACGCAAACGCCGCCGCTCAATCGGCCTCGACTCACGTGGATAAGATCAACACCACGGTGAACGGCCTCGATCAATACAGCCAGGCGACGGACCTTGTGATCAAGTTCCGCGGCTCCAGTCCGACGCTGACTGCGGATTCGAAGCAGGATTTGGATCGGCTAGCCTCGAGCCTTACCGGGCGCGAAGGCTACATCCTGGAGATGGAATCGCACTCGCCTCTGGCGGGCAGCGCAGGCATACAGAGTTCCGAGCGCCTGTCAGAAGTAGTCAAGCGCTATCTTTTGACGGAACATCAGATTCCCGTCTACCGCATGCACTCCGTGGCCCTCGGCAACGAAGCTGAGGTGGCCTCAACCGGAACCGGCGATCAAGACCAAAAGCCGGAACGGGTAAGGGTCAACAGCGTGCATTTGCGGTTGATGGAAAACAGTTTGGCGGCCCAGGCAGGAGCGTCACCCCAAAGCGCTCCCGCCGCAGCCGGCACAGAGCAGCCGTAATATAGCGGCCAATTCCTCCCCCGAGGCTCTGCTTCTGTGCCAACGGCCACCCCGCCGTTAGGCCGCCAACCAAGCTCTCGCAACGCGAGAGAACCAAGGCAACTTGGCCCCCGTGGAAACGGGGGCCGTTTTTTTTGTGCTGGGGGATCGGGGAACCAAGAAGGCCAGCGGAAAGGCGGGACGAATCCTAGGCCATCGCCACCTCTTGATTCTAACATATGTTATAATCATCAGAACGAGGTGAGTTGATGATCAAGCTCAAAGTGACGACCATTGGCAGTTCGGCGGGGCTCGTGCTGCCCAAGGAAGCCCTGGCGATGCTCAAGGTAGAGAAGGGTGATTCCCTCTTCCTCACTAAGTCGCCCGACGGATTCCGGATTACCCCGTACGATCCGGAGTTCGAGGAAGACATGGGACTGGCTCGGCAGGTGATGCGCAAACGCCGCGACCTGCTTCGTGAGCTTGCAAAGTGACAACTCCGGCCTGGAGATGGATTAAGGAAAGCTCCGTCCTCGCCATTCACGACGAGCAAATTGCCGAGCACGGCGGCCTGGCAGGAATACGCGATATGCCGCTGCTGCTCTCCGCGCTGGGGCGGCCGCAAAATCTCGCGGCCTATGGAAACCCCGACATCGCCGACTTGGCTGCTTCTTTCGCCATCGGAATCGCACGGAATCGCGCGTTTCTGGACGGGAACAAACGGACGGCGTGGGTGGTGGCGGAAACTTTTCTGCTGAAGAATGGCTATGAGCTCGTCGCCAGCGACCGGGACGGGGTGACGACAATGCTGGCTGTAGCGGATGGGACAATGTCCGAGCCGGAGCTCGCACTGTGGTTTCGAACCTACATCCGGCCATTGAACACGAAATGAACTCCCGCAATCGGTTACTGACCCTGAGTGTGCGTTGCGTACATTGATGCGCCTTCCTGCGTCGCGGCAGTAGTATTCTGGGACCTCAACTACGTTTTGCAGGGGGTACTATGCGCAGGATTGTTGCCGCTCTGGTGGGATTGGCATTTGCAGCGGGATTTGCGGGACGAATTTGGGCGCAGGGCGCACCGCCGCAATCGAGCGCCGGTGAGCCGTACACGATCGAGTACTACTACAAGTGCCAGTGGGGCCATCAGCAGGAGTTCCTCGATCTGTTTCTGAAGAACCATTGGCCGCTGCTCAAGAAGATTCAGTCGACGGGGCGGATTCTTTCGCTGAAGATTGAGTCGCCGGCCTACCACACGACCGAGGACGGGCGCTGGGACTATCGCGTGACCATCGTCTACAAGGACTCGACGGTTGCGACCAGCTCGAACCCGGATGAAGCGGCGTTTATCAAGGAACTCTGGCCGGATCAGGACACGTACAAGAAGGAAGAGCAGCGGCGGTTTGAGATTCTGCTCGGGCACTGGGATCTGCCGGTGACGGATATTACGCCGAAGTAGCAGAGATTAGAGATCAGAGAACAGAGATCGGTCCGCACCGGGTGCGGGCGGGGACGCCCACACGACAGCCGGTCTGGAGACCGGCGCTACGAAAGGCGAGTTTGCTGGCGCTACGAATCGCGGGCGCGCCATTGGCGGACGAGGTTGGCGGCGGCTTCGGGCCAATCGGGGAATTCAAACTCGAATCCGGATTGAAGGAGGCGGCCGGGCACGACGCGGCGGCTTTTGAGGACCAGTTCGGGCTCGGTGCGCAGGAAAAACATGCCGGTGGCGAGGAGCAGCGCGGGCGCAGGCAGGCCATTGGGCATCTCCCATGCCTCTCGCAGCGCGGCCATGAACTCGCGGTTGGGCAGCGGATTGGGCGCGGCGAGATTGACCGGGCCGTCGATCTCCTCGTGGTCGATGAGGAATTCGAGGGCGCGGGCGAAGTCGGACTCGTGAATCCAGGAAACATATTGGCGGCCATTGCCCTGCGTTCCACCAAGGCCGGTGCGGACAAGACGAGACAGCACGGCAAAGACACTGCCAGGCTCAGGGCCGAAAACAAGCGAGGTGCGCAGCGCGATCCTGCGCGTGCGCGGCGTTTCGGCAGAGAAGAGAGCAGCCTCCCAGTCCTTCACGAGTTCGATGGTCCAATTCCACTTCGCAGGTGCGCGACGGCGGGGCGAGATCCACTCATTGCCGCCCAGCTCGCCGGTGGCTTCGTCCATGGGAAGATCGAATTCCGTTCCCTGGGGAGCGTGCCGGTAGATGGTGGCCGATGAAGCGTTCATCCAGAGGCGCGGCGGATTGGCGAGCGTGGCGAAGGCCCGGTGCAGCAGGAGCGTTGGCCCGATGCGCGAATCGTGCAGCTCGCGGCGGTTGCGGGCGGTGTAGCGGCAGTTGATGTTGCGACCGGAGAGATGAATGCAGACGTCGGCGCCTTCAAGTGTCTCGACCCAGGGGCCGAGCTCGATTCCATCCCAATACACGGTCTGCCAGGGCGCGGTGTACGGCCCACGCGTGAGGACCGTAACGTGATGGCCACGCTCCTGAAAGAAACGCGCCAACATGCGGCCTACCTGACCGCTGCCACCGGGCAGGACGATGCGCAAGGGGCGAGGCGTCCAAGGGACTGGATTGTCCATGCCAACAGCGTAACGCCCCGGCGGGCTCTTGATGACGCTATTGCCTTGGCGGAAGCGGGTAGGCTTGAGCGAACCGGCGCTGGCGGTGGACGCGGATCTCGTGGACGATGACAAACACCACGAGGAAGATGACCAGTAGCGGACCGAAGAGAATCCATGGCGAGAACACCACGCGGTCCTTGCCGATGGAAACGGAGGACGGAGTGTGCACCACGCCGAACATCGCGACCAGGTCTTTGGCCACGGTGACATTTTCGCCAAGGCGCACGGAGCCAAAGAAGGAAACGAGATCGCCACCAATGGATGAGTTATCGGCGGCCGTGACCTGGCCAAAGAAGTTGACCACGTCGTGGTGGGCCTGGCCATTGAGGTGTACGTTGCCGAAGAAGACAACGATGTCGCCGTTCACGTCCCCGTCTGCATGGACATTGCAGAAGAAGCAGATAGCGTCGTGAACAGGAGCGTCGGGGGTGACTTCGATGTTGTTAAAAAACTGGACCGCGTCATCGTTGGCGCGCGCGGGTGCGGCCGCAACCGCCAGAGCGGCGCCGAAAAGGCAAACGGCGAGAAATCTACTGTGCATAGATGTTTGATCCCCGCTACAACCAACTATACGCGCAGCGAGACGCAGAAGTTCCAAAGAGGTTTTTCTGTATAACTTAATTATTTTGTGCTATTTACGAATGTATCAGCGCCTGCGTCCATTCGGCGGCGGTGTCAACAAGGACGTCGGGAGGGGAATCCGAGAGGTTTTGGGGGCCGAAGCCGAAAGCACAGCCGATGGACCAGGCTCCGGCATTTCGGGCTGTCTCGACGTCAACTTTGCTATCGCCGATCATCACGGTCTCCTCTGGTGTGGCGCCGGTTTCATCCATGAGCGAGCGGAGGCCCAGCGGATCGGGTTTCTTAAGGGGGAAGCTGTCGCCGCCATAGATATGGAGAAAGTAATCGGCGAGGCCCAATCCCTCGCAGATGCCGCGCGCTGGACGCACCGGCTTGTTGGTGAGCACGGCCATGGTTCTTTGCGGGCCGCCGGACGCGTCATGCAGTTGGTGCAAAGCCCTGAGCGCATCGAGAACGCCTTCGTAAGCGTAGGTGAAGTCCAGCTTGTGCTCGCGGTAATGCTGGAGAAAGAACGTGTAGGCCCTGGCGAAGAGATCGTCGTTGATCTGGTCAGGAGCAATGCTCCCGGCGAGGGCCAGCGAGCGGCGCATGAGCATGGGCGCACCGTTGCCGACAAAGCCGGCGATTGTCTTATCGGGCAGCGGGCCACAGTTGAATTCCCGGAGCGTCGCATTCACGCTGTTGCACAGGTCCTGTGCCGAGTCGATCAGAGTGCCGTCGAGATCGAAGACCAAGAGCTTGAGCTGCTCGACGGGGATGGGGTGAAAGACGCGAATCATGGATTCAGTTTAATGGGACCAACACGGACCGCGCCGCGCTGGTCCCGCTCCTTGGATTACTCGCGGAAAAAAGTAGTTTCTGTTGGACCCGTCGAATCTACCTGATTTCAGGCAGCACTTCTTGAAAGCTCCGCCCTGAGCCGCAAGGACACAAGTCCTTCCGTCCGAGCTTTTCGACGAGCTCTTTGCTTTCGCCCACGACCCGAAGGCCGCGTCCGACTTTGGTTTCTGAGGGGTATCCTTTGCGGCGTTTACTGCTCCGCTCGAAAGGAGAAGCTCTCGTCTAGATTTCGGTTAGCCATATAGATTCTCCTTAGAGGTGAACAATCGATTTTAGCAGAGATCGAGGCGCACCGAGCTTGGAATCGTTTAGAGTTACAGCGAAAAGGAGATCCGAAATTTGAAGAGTCATCTGGCAATCTTCGCAGCAGTCTCGGTGTTGGCTTTCGGCTCCTATGGTCTTTCCGCGCAGCAGCCGCCGCGCCCGGCCTTCAGCGCCGACGCCGCAGCGGAGCGGATCCCCAATCTCGACACGCTCAAGACGGAACTGAAGGCGTACCACGATTGCACATGCAAGTGCGGCTGTTACGCGCACGATCTGGACCTGCAGGCGGATCGCGCAATTGGGTTCCTGCGCCAGCGGGCCGCAAATCGAAAGCCGCACGAGAAACTGGCGCTGATTCTGGACATCGACGACACTTCGCTGTCGACCTACGCGGAGATGCTGGGTGCGGACTTCGCCTACAACAAGCTCGAATTCGATCAGTGGCTTGATACCGCACAGGCGCCGGCGATTCCTGGCACGTTGCGGCTCTACAGGGAAGCTCAGCGGTTGGGCGTAAGCGTCATCTTTATTACAGGCCGCTACGAAACACAGCGCGCCGCCACGGAGCGCAATCTTCGCGCGCAGGGATTCGACAACTGGAAGCTGCTTGTGATGCGCCCGGCGGAACCCGGCTCGCAGACCATTGGCGCCTTCAAGGCAGTAGCGCGCGGGCAGATTGCCGCGGCGGGCTATACGCTGGCCCTCAGCGTGGGCGACCAATGGAGCGATCTGAAGGGCAAGCCGGAAGCGGAGTTTTCGGTGAAATATCCCGATCCGTATTACTTCATCCCGTAGCGGGCCTCGTGGATGCGGATGTTGCCTGAGCCGGTTCCGATGTGCACAGTCGGGCCTCCTCCGCCAATCGCGCCCTTCAAGTGGTGGTGGTCCATTGTCCCTTGCGACACAATCGCGCGATCGCAGTGGATATTGCCTGAGCCGGTGCCGGCATCGAGCGTTAGCGCGGCATTGCCTGTCCAGAGTTCTACACTTCCCGAACCCGTATTGATGCGCCACGACGCAGCCGGCGTGCCGTCCACCTTGATATTGCCCGATCCGGTTCCGGCGCGCAGTTCGCCGTGCAAATTCTTAAGTTCGATCGATCCCGAGCCGGTACTGGCTTTCACGTCGCCGGGGCTTGTCTGTGCGGCATCGATGTTCCCCGATCCGGTTTGCACCGTGAATCCGCCTTGCAAGCCCGTGGCGTGAATCGATCCGGAGCCGGTGCTCAATTTTGCATTTGTGCCCACACCCTCGTCGGTCACGTTGCCTGAGCCTGACGCTGCATCCAGATAGGCATCGGGCGGAGCCTGAATCTCGTAGTCGATGCTGATGTTGCCGAGATTTTGATGGCCCGCCCCAATGCGGACGATGTTGCCGGTCTGCTGGATGGGAGGATGCGCTGCGATTTCCTGCACCATTTCATCGCTTCCGCCCCATCCCGACTTAACGCGCGCGAACACATGGACGCGCCCCTCGGGGCCGCTGGTCAGATGGATGGAACCCGAGCCGGTATGGACCGACAGATCGACTCTGCCGGTAACCGTCAGGTCGCGCTCAAATGTCGCCTCAGCGGCACGCGCCGGAAATGTTGTCGTAAGCACAACTGCAACAAATATGGTGACTGCCGCACAAAAATGCCTCATCGCGCTCCTCATTTTGCCACCTGGATGATTCTACGCACCTGACAGCCCACTGGTTCCACAGAAATGTCGCGCGCGAGGCCACTCCTGATGCCACGCACACCGTCCAATGCTATCCTCACTGCGAGATGCACGAGCTTCTGCTCATCAAGCCAGTTGCCGTGGCCATGCTGATCCTGGCCAACGCCTACTTTGTCGCGGTCGAATTCGCGCTGATCTCCATCCGCGACACGCGCGTGGAGCAGTTGCTGGCCGCGCGGGTGCCGGGAGCACGGGCGGTGCGGAGCCTGCAGCGTAACCTCGCCGACCTGCTCCCCGCGGTGCAGCTCGGCGTGACCCTTTGCTCACTGGCGCTCGGCTGGCTGGGCGAGCCGCTGGCGGCGCAAATGCTGGCAGGATGGGTGGGAGCACTGCCGCACGCGAATCTTTACGGTCACGTGGTAGCCGTGACACTCGGGTTCGCTATCATCACCTATTTTCACGTTGTGGCCGGCGAGCTGGTGCCCAAAGGGCTGGCGCTGCGCCGGGCCGAGGCGCTGGCTGTGGCCGTGGCGCCGCCGATGCTGGTGTTCATGGCCGTCACTCGCCCCGCGGTACGCCTGCTTAGCCGCTCTGCCGCAGCCGTTCTGCACGCGTTCGATATTCCAGCCGGCGAGCGCGCCGCATCGATTCATTCCGCCGAGGAGCTGAAGCTCATTGCGACGGCAGCCAGGCGGCTGGGCCTGCTGCCCGAATTCCAGGAGATGCTCGTGCACCGCGCTCTGGAACTCGGCGATGTGCAGGTGCGCGAGATTATGACGCCGCGACAGCGGATTTTCTCTTTGCCTTCAAATATGCTTCTTGACGACGCCTGCATGCGCATCTTCGGCCGCAACCACTCGCGCATTCCCGTTTACGACGAGGCCCGCGGCGCCGAATACATTATCGGGGCGGTGTACGCGCGGGATCTCGCGCGGCTGTTTTTTTACCGTCACTCATCGGCAAATCCCGCAGCGCCCGAGGGCGAGGTTCGACTCGGACAGATCATGCACGAGGTGCTGGTGGTGCCGGAGACCAAATCGGTGCTGGACCTGCTGCACGACTTCAAGCAGAACCGCCGGCACCTGGCCATCGCGGTGGACGAGTACGGATCGACCGTGGGCCTGGTGACCGCGGAGGATGCGATCGAACAGCTTGCGGGCGAGCTCGAGGACGAATTCGACGCGCCCTCGCATCCGGTGTTGAGCAGCGCGGGAGGGGCGGTGGTGATGGATGGCAGCGTGAATCTGCGCGACCTGGAAACGCAGATGCAATGGAACCTGCCGCGTGACGGCGGCGTGGAAACCCTGGCGGGATTCGTGCTGGCGCGGCTGGGACATATTCCTAAAGTGGGCGAGGCAGTCGTGTTTGAAGACCGGCGATTGACTGTTGTGGAGATGGATGCGAGGCGCATCGCGAAGATTCGCGTTGAGCCGGTCGAACGAATCTTGCCTGCAACGGAGTAGCCGGGGACAGACTGAGTGCGGGAAATCGCCAGATAAAGCCGCGCGAAGCCGCTCCTGCGCGTACATCATCCATTAACCTCGCGTAGATGCAAAACCTGTTTGCATGGATGAAAATAGAATTGGATGAATCCGGCGAACAGAACGAAGAAACGGTTTGCACCCACCCAGACTGAAGCTCACCCATGGACAGTCGAAGAGTTTGAGCGGCTCGTCTTCGAGGGCAAGCTCAAAGTCGCTGTTTTCGACTGCGACGGAACCCTTTGGAGCGGCGACGCAGGATACGGGTTCATGGCGTGGTCGCTGGAGCAGGGGTTGGTGTCGCGGTCGACCAATGACTGGGTGGACACGCGGTACCGCGCATATACCGCTGGAGAAGTGAGCGAAGCGGACATGTGCGGCGAAATGGTGCAGATGTACGCCGGATTGCGCGACAGCGAACTACGGGCCGCCGCCGCGCGCTACGTGGGCGAGTTTGTGCGCGAGCGCGTTTTTGCCGAGATGACGGCGCTGGTGGAGAAGATGCGGCAGGCCGGGGTTGAGATATGGGCTGTCAGCTCGACGAACCGATGGGTGGTCGCCGAAGGCCTGCGCGATTTCGGCATCACGGCGGAGCACATTTTGGCGGCTGAGGTGCGCGTCAAGGACGGCATCATTACCAGCGAGATCATCGACGTGCCGACGGACGAAGCAAAGGCGGCTGCGCTCAAGCGAGTGGGATTGCCGGCTCCCGATGCGGTCTTTGGCAACTCGATTCACGACCTGGCCATGCTGGAGATGGCGCGATGTCCGTTTCCGGTGAATCCTTCACCGGCCCTGTTGGAGGAGGCCGCGAAGAGAGGCTGGGGCTACTTCAGGCCGCGGGCGGCCGAGGGCGTTGAAGCGGCGGTGGGCGGGGAGTAGGGCCGTGGTTGGCGGTTCGCCGCCATTCAGGACATGACTCCGGACGACCGAGCCTGCAGATTGCGAATTTAGACAATCCTTAGACAATTCTTTCTTTTCTGTCATTTACACTGGATTGCGTGAATGACAGCCAGCCCAAGCCGAAGACGCACACTCCTGGTCCCGCACTGCGTTTTGTGGCGGCTGCGCTGATCGTGCGTGACCGCGAAGTGCTGATCGGGCAGCGGCGGGCCGATCAGCCGATGGGCTCATTGTGGGAGTTTCCGGGCGGGAAGATTGAGCCCGGTGAGAGCCCGCAGGAAGCGCTGGCGCGCGAATTGGTTGAAGAGTTGGGCATTCGCGCAGAAGTTGGTCCCGCGGTGACGCGGATTCGGCACAACTATCGCGGAGGCGGCGCCGTCGATCTGCAATTTTTCGCGGTGCGAGAGTTTGCAGGCGACATCGACAACCAGATCTACCAGCAGGTGCGCTGGGTGAAGCTCGAAGAACTCATCGGATACAAGTTTTTGGCCGCGGATCGCGGGTTGATCAAGGATTTGGCAGCGGGGAAGCTGCTTTAAAGCGGCTTTCAGGTCTCAGCTTCTGACATTTCTACCTTCAGTGTCCCGGCATCATGCCCCAGAGCATCACGAGCGTCATGCCGATGACGATGATGCTGGTGGCCCACGCGATCCAGTTCCAGAGGCGCGAGTTTTTGTGCTCGCCCATCAAGTCAGTGCGATTGATGAGCATCAGCATGAGAATGATGACCACCGGCAGCAGCACTCCGTTGAGCACCTGCGACAAGATGGCTACGTTGATGAGCTGAGAATCCGGAAGCAGCAGAACGGTGATGGCACCCCCAGCGATGAGCAGCGTGTAAAGCCAGTAGAAGAACGGCGCCTCCTTGAAGCTTTTGTCGACGCCGGATTCGACGCCCAGCCCCTCGCAGACGGTGTAGGCCGTAGAAAGCGGCAGGATGGAAGCGGCGAAGAGCGAGGCATTGAAGAGCCCGAAGGCGAAGAGGATGAAAGCATAGTCGCCGGCCAGCGGGCGCATGGCCTCGGCCGCGTCGGCCGCTACCTGAATGGCCCCCATGCCGTGCACAAAGAGAGTGGCCGCGCAGGCCACCACGATGAACCAAGCGATGAGATCGGTGAAGATGCTGCCGATGATCACGTCGAGGCGCGAAGCGGCGTAGTCCTTGACGCGAATTCCCTTCTCCACGATCGACGACTGAAGGTAGAACTGCATCCAGGGTGCAATGGTGGTGCCGACGACGCCGATGGCCATGTACATGTAAGCCTTGTCGTGCCAGACAGAGTTGGCGGGAAGCTTGACGGTGGCCCATAGCGCGTCGTGCCAACTGGGCTGCGACAATACGCCGGCAAAGATATACGTGATGTAAACCAGCGAGGCCACGAGGAAAATCTTTTCCGTGCTTTTATAGTCGCCGCGGATGACCAGGGCCCACACCAGTACGGCGCAGACGGGCACGGAGATCAGCTTGGACACGTGAAACAAATGCAGAGAGCCAGCGATGCCGATGAACTCGGTGACCACGTTGGTGTAATTGACAACGACGAGCAGCACCATAAGGACAAAAGTGAGGCGGAGGCCGAATTCTTCTCGGATGAGATCGCTGAGACCTTTGCCCGTGACCACGCCCATGCGGGCACACATCTCCTGCACCACGATCAACGCGATGGTGATGGGAATCATGGTCCACAGAAGGGTGTAGCCGTACTGCGCGCCGGCCTGAGAGTAGGTGAGGATGCCGCCGGAATCGTTATCGACATTGGCGGTAATGAATCCGGGACCGAGAACGGCCAGAAACAAGAGGATCCGGATTCGCCAGCGCTTCCACATACCGGTGCGGGTTCCTATGGTGGATTCATCGCAGTTTGAGGGTGGCGGAAAAAGTTTCCTCACTGACCATAACAGGCAAGACCCGAAGGCGCGAAGCCGCCAAGCGAAATTGATACCCAAAGCGCGACGTTGTGCAGCAGCGGGTGCTTTAGCGCGGCTGCGGACAGCGTGACTCGATTAGAATTCCCTTTCACGGCGAACGCCCTGAGGAGGAGCGCCATATGGACCCATTCGATGGACAGGGGAGTTTTCGCGCCGGCCGGCGGAGATTGCTGGGCTCTCTGGCCACGGCCGCCGGCGTTTCAACGGCCGCACTGCTGGGCATGAATGCGGCTGGCGCTTCCGCCGCTCCAGGCGAACCGGAAGTTCCGGAAGAGATCTTCGCGCTGGCTCGCCTGCGTAATTACAAGAATCTTCGTTCGTCGAGCTGGGACCGCACTGGCGGCAACGACGATTGGGTCGCCGTGGAGCCAGGCCAGGCGGCCACTGTTCTCGACGTACATGGCGCCGGGGTGGTCACACACATCTGGTTCACCATCAATTCACCCGATCCAACGCACCTGAAGAATCTTGTGCTTCGCGCCTGGTGGGATGGCGAACCGGCGCCCTCCATCGAGGTTCCCGTGGGCGACTTTTTCGGCCTCGGGCTGGGCGAGTATTTCATTTATCAGTCGGCTTTGCTGGCGGTTGCGCCCATGAAGGCTCTGAACGCTTACTTCCAGATGCCTTTCGCGACTGCTGCACGCCTCACGCTGACGAATGAAGGAACCGTACGTACGAAGAGCCTTTATTTCGCGGTTGACTATGTGGCGCTGGCGAGTCTGCCGAAAGCCTTGGGCCGCTTTCACGCGCAGTATCGCCAGGCCGCGCCGTGCAAAGCAGTTAAGAGCGACGGCAAGAATCTAAGCGGGCGGGACAATTATGTGTTTCTGGAGGCCACGGGGAAAGGACATTTTGTGGGCGTGACGCAGGCAGTGGTGCAGAACGATAACGGCTGGTTCGGCGAGGGCGACGACATGATTTTTGTCGACGGTGACGCGATGCTCACGATCAATGGCACCGGAACGGAAGATTATTACAACGGCGCGTGGGACTTTGGCGGACAGCCCTTCGCGAACCTGCACCAGGGCGCGCCGTCTATTGTGGACCCCGAGCGCACAGGGGGCCGCTATTGCCTCTATCGCTGGCACATCGAGAGCCCCATCGCTTTTGAGGAATCGATCCGCGTGACGATCGAACACGGGACGGCGAATAACCGCTCCGATAACTTCTATTCGACTGCGTATTGGTACCAGACCGAGCCGCACGCGGCGTATCCGGCGCTGCCAGCGCCGTCGGAGCGCATTCCGAAGGTGCTTGCGGTTGGAGGATAGAAGGGGCAGCGGCTGACCCAGGGTCTGCTCACGCTGGCGAGTTACGCTAAGCCATGACCGCGAGCATGGGCATTGTCTGCCGCATGGCGTTCGCGCTCCTGCCCAGCAAGTTCTTCACCACGTCCGCCGCACTGTAGCTCGAGCGCCCCGGCGCGATGAACTGCGCAATCGTATTCAGGTCGTCGCCCACCGTTATCAAGGCGGGCTCAGCTGAGCCATCTTTGCGCGTCTGTGCGTGCCCGATATTTGCCAGAAGCGTGTTGCAGAGGCATTTGCGGCCTACGGTCTCCTCGATCTTGCCGCCCTTGGCCATGTAGTTCTCAACCGGCTCCGCCGAGCAGCGGTAGCCAATCTGGTCATCGCCCACAATGTATGGCTCGCGCAGATAGCCCAAATCGCAGGTGCGAAGGCGTTCCGCATAGATCGTGGACGCCGAAGTGGTGCCGTCGAGCTGCGCAACTTTGAATGGAAAGCCTGTCGGCGAGGCCAGCGGATCGGTAAAGACTTCGCCCTCGCCCGCAATCGCCTGCTTGATGAGCCGCGTTTTCAGGTCGGCCCGCATGCCCGATTCCTGACTGAACGCAAACGCGGTTCCCACCTGCACTCCCGCGGCGCCCTGGTCCAGCGCCTCGCGCAGCTTGAATGCGCTGCCATATCCGCCTGCCAGCCAGAAGGGAACACCCAGCAACCTCAGCTCCTCAATGTTCACGCGGTCGCGCTCGCCATAGAGCGGCTCACCGGCGGCGTTGAGTTGCAGCTTTCCCCGTGGCGGCGCATTGTGCCCTCCTGCCGTCGGGCTTTCGATCACAAGGCCGTCTACGCGGCCGCTTGCACGACGCAGCATGGTAGTCGCCAGCGTGTTGGAAGAGACGATGGCTAGAAATCGGGGACGGGTGAGCGAAGGCAGCGGTCCCTCGGCGTAGTCGGCAGGATTAAGCCGCATCGGCGCGTCAAGATTCGCAGACTGCCCGTGCGCCGCACCTGTGATAGCCAGGCGATACTCAGCCGCATGGTTGGCCGCAAACGCATCCAGAACTCCGGGAATGTGGAGCGGGATTCCCGCGCCCATCAGCACATAGCCCACGCCCGCCAACATGGCGCCGTAGATTGACGGCAGATGGGGAATCTGCACTTTCTCAAGATAGTTGATGCCGACAGGATTGTTGTGGCCTTCCTTCGCCAGAAAAACTTCAACGAAGTTGCTGACCATGCAGAGCTCGACGAGCTTGCGGCAATCGTGTTTCTGGTGCATGGGAAGCGCCTTGTAAGGCGCACTTGCATCCTTGCCGCCGGGCACGAAGTACTCCTGCCAAATGCGTTTCGCCATCTCCTGAAACGGAAACGCGTCCAGTCCACGGCGCATGTGCCCGCCCTGGTCGCCGTCGGCAAGTCGACGCACAAAGACTGCATCCAGAGCCGTGCCCGACACGACGCCGAGCTGGCCAAGTTTGGAGACGGCCTGGGCCAGTCGCCAATTGGACACACCGACGCCCATGCCACCCTGAATAATCTTAGGAAATTGGATCATACCTAAATTGTTTCACAGATTTCGTTGCGACCGGAGTTTTTCACGCGAATTGGTAACAAATGCATCGCAGACAACGGCAGAAGGTGGAAGAGCGAGGGTCTCGAGCGACAGCCGCTCGGTCACAATCTAAAGCTTTTCGCGCAAGAAGCTGATCACGCGCTCGGCCTGCACCACGCCAACCATGCGGCCCTGCGAGTCAACGACGGGAAGCGCGTGGAGGTTGTATTTGTCGAACATTTCGGCCAGTTCGTTCTGCTTCATGTCAGGCGGGCAAGAGATGACGCGCGGCTCGGCCAGGACGCTCAGGTGCGAATCAGGCTGAGCCATGACCAGGCGAGCCAGCGGGATGGCGCCGCGAAGCATGCGCTTCTCATCGAGCAGAAAGACTTCGGTTACGCTTTCCGGATCGCCGTCGAAGCTGCGCAGCGCCTGTACGGCCTGCGCGACGGTCGAATCCACACCCAGATACACGAACTCCGTGGTCATGCATCCGGCGGCGGAGTCCTCGTCGAACTCGAGCAGCTCCTCGACCTCCTGCCGCTCCTCCGGCTCCATCTCCTCGAGGATGGCGTCGGACTGTTCCTCGGACAGCTCGGAGAGCAGATCGGCCGCGGCGCCGGGATCCATCTCCTCCACGATGTCGGCGATGCGCTCCTCGTCGAGCTTTTCGAGCAGCGCCTTTTGCAGCTTGGGCTCGACCTCTTCCAGAGTCTCGGCGGCCACCTCCTGGTTGAGCGAGGTGAAGACGGCCTCGCGCTCAGCGGGCGCCAGATCTTCCAGAATGTCGGCCAGCTCGGAGGGGTGGATGCCGGCGAGGCGCTCGTGTTCGATGCGCAGCTTGACGCGCCGCGCGGGATCGGGCTCAATGACATCGACAAACTGCCAGGGAATAGCGCGCGCGCTGAACTTGCGTGAGATGGATTCCAGCCGAGCGCGCGGCAGGACGCCCTTGAAAACCCTGCGAAACGCTCCCCGCAGCCCGACTTCAACTTCAGCCACGCGCAGATGGTGGACTGCGCCCTGGTCGGTCCACTCCAGGTCCACATCGTTGACGCGGACCACTTTTCTGCCGTTGATGTCGATGATCTGGCGGTCGACGAGGTCCCGCTGCAGGAAGAGATAACTGCCGTCGTCCTTGAGTGGAGCAAGCGCCTCAGCCGAGCGCAATTCGAGCGTGCCGGCTGGGGTTTCCATCACTTCCTGCGAAGGCACAATGGAAAGGCCGGAGCGGGTTTTGAGTGCGATTCCTGCCACTCTGCCGCCGTCCGGCCCCGTGGTAACCACAATATCTTTGAGCTTGCCCCTCAACTGTCCTTGCGCGTCTGTGACCGGCGTGCCGAGAAGCGCCGTCAGGCTGACGCGGATTGAGGTGCGGTGGTTCATGTGCGGCTCCGTGAATTAAGCGTCGACCTATCGACCGCAGTTTACTCCCTGAGATGCCGCACGCGCCGGCGTGAGTCCGCGCCGTGGCCAACGATAGTAATCCCTTGCTCGCTTGACACAATCGCATCCAGACTTGAAACTGCCAGCTAGGTCGTTAGACCGCGGGGTGGCGCAATTTGCACCATCAGTGGAGGCAGAAGGCAGCCTGGTGACTGAAACGAGTAGAGGACCGCGGAGTTTCCGGCTGAACTCCACGATGGAGAGTGTCAGCGAGGTGGAAGCGGCGGCGGATCAGCTGGCCACGGAGGCAGGTCTGGACGAGGATCAGCGCTTCCACATTGGCATGGCTGTCCGCGAGGCGGCCATTAATGCCGTGCTGCACGGAAACGAATACGATCCCGCACGCCAGATTGCGGTCTCGCTGGAAAATACGGGCAAGGACCTGGTGATTGTGATTGCCGACCAGGGCCACGGATTTAATCCCGATAAAGTGCCCGATCCGCTGGCGGCCGAGAACCTTCTCCGCGGCACGGGCCGCGGCATCTTTCTCATCCGGTCTCTCATGGATGAGGTACACTTTCGACAATTGCATCCAGGAACCGAGTTGACGCTCATCAAGCATCTGGCGCCAACGGCCAAAAACACTTAGCATGGTGGCGAGAGCGGGGACCGTTGAACGACGGTTTTTCGCGCGAAAGGGCCGGGCGTGGAGTTTTCCGCAAGCCGGCAGCGGCAAAGATGCTATAACCGAAGTAACAACAAGGAGGGATTTTCCGTGGCACTTGCGATATCTTCCAGGGAAGTGGATGGCGTCACTGTTTTGGATCTCAGCGGGCGGATCACACTCGGCGAGGGCAGCGTTCAGTTGCGCGACGCCATTCGCGACCTGATCGGCAAAGGGCAGCGAAACATCCTGCTGGATCTGGGGGAAGTGAGTTACATCGACAGCTCGGGCCTTGGTGAATTAGTGAGCGCCTACACGACGGCCAGGAATCAGGGCGCGAAGCTGAAACTGCTCAGGCTGACCAAGAAGGTCCACGACCTGCTGCAGCTGACCAAGTTGTATACCGTCTTCGACATCTACGATGACGAGGCGAGCGCCATCGGTTCCTACAAATAGCCCCAGTCGGGCGGAGCTCTTAGACAAATAGGCCATTCCGCACAAGCGGAATGGCCTATTTGCGTGTTCCCTGGCGGGGCTGCACCGAGCGGCGGCGCGAGGCGACAGCGGAACCAGAGTCGGTGTGTCCCGAAAGCACTGGATTTAAGTCGACGCGACCAACAGGGAGCGGCGCAAGACTCAACAGGACAGGGTTACTCTGGTTCCGCTCTAAAAACTCACGTTGGGCACGGC
>CAZANC010000010.1:0-27083 GCA_964486495.1 uncultured Occallatibacter sp. | reverse complement strand
GCAGCAGCGTGTGCTCGTGCGAGTCAACCGTGTAGAGGCCGGAGAAGACCATGGGCTTGATGTCTTCAAATCCTGGCAGCGCGTGCGCCGCCGGATGAGCATCGTCCGTGACGGTGTCGCCGATTTTGGTGTCGCCGACGTTCTTGATGGTGGCCGCGAAGAATCCCACCTCGCCGGCAATCAGCTCGGCGATTTCGACGGGCTTGGGGCAAAGCACTCCCATGGACTCGATCTCGAACGATTTCGAGTTATACATCATCCGGATGCGCTGGCCTTTGCGCATGGTTCCCTGCATTACTCGGACCAGCACGATGACACCGCGGTAGGCATCGAACCACGAGTCGAAGATAAGGGCCTGCAGCGGCGCATCGGGATCGCCCGTTGGAGGAGGAAGGCGGTGGACGATGGCTTCGAGAACTTCGTCGACGCCTTGACCGGTCTTGGCGCTGACGGGAATGGCATCGGTCGCATCCAGGCCGACCGCTTTTTCGATGGCCTCCTGCGTGGCCAAAACGTCAGCCGAGGGCAGGTCGATTTTGTTGATGACGGGAATGATGTCGAGGCCGTGATGGATGGCTAGATAGGCGTTGGCGAGTGTTTGAGCCTCCACGCCCTGGCTTGCGTCCACGACCAGTAGCGCACCCTCGCAGGAGGCCAGCGAGCGCGAAACCTCGTAGCTGAAGTCGACATGGCCCGGCGTGTCGATGAGGTTGAGCTGGTAGGTTTGGCCGTCACGCGCCTTGTACATCATGCGCACGGCATGGGCTTTGATGGTGATGCCGCGCTCCCGCTCGAGGTCCATATCGTCGAGGATCTGGGCCTGCATCTCGCGCGCGGTCACTGAGCCGGTCAGCTCCAGCAGCCGGTCGCTGAGGGTCGACTTGCCGTGGTCGATGTGCGCGATGATGGCGAAGTTACGAAGGAAACGGGCGTCCATGGGAGGGCTTTCGGAGGGTTGGCTTTAGGAATACGGTGCGCAATTTGCGGCGCCTGCGAAGCGTTTGGCCCTCCATGGCATAGCTTATCATCGGCGTAGTGCTCACTGCGGTCTCACAGTCGCGCGGTTCAAAGCGTCTTTTCGTCGATATGCGTTGGAGTCGATTGCCGACGTCGAGGCTGATGGTGGGAGTGGCGGGACTGGCCTTGTTGCTGGCCGGGTGCACGCCGACGGACCCTACAGGAGCCACGGCAGCACAGCCGAAACAAGCCACCGCGCCGGCATTGCCGGCGGTCGCTCCGGCACAGGCTCCAGCCCCAGCGCCGCCCCCGCCGACAGTTGAAGAGCTGCGTGTCCGCGCGATTATCGCCCAGGCTGAAGCGGCCTATGCACGCGGCACCGCGGACTACCAGAAGGGGATGCTTGCCGAAGCCAAGGTCGAATTCGATCGCGCGGTAGATCTGATGCTGGCGAGCGGAATCGACATCAGGAACACTCCAGAGTTGCAGGACGAGTTCGACAAGATTGTGGACCAGGTGAACGTGCTGGAGATGGAGGCGCTGAAGCAGGGCAACGGCTTTGTGCCCAAAGAGGAGCTGACACCCTCGGAGGCTGCAAGCGACATTACGTTTGCTTCCGATCCAAACCTGGTCGCCAAGGCCACGGCCGATCTGGCGACGACGAAGTCCGATCTTCCGCTGATGGTGAACGACTACGTGGCCACGTACATCAACTTTTTCTCGAACACGCAAAAGGGCCACAACACGCTGCTGCATTCGTTTGAGCGCAGCGGCCACTACAAGACGATGATCCAGCGCATTCTGGCCGACGAGGGCGTGCCGCAGGACCTGATCTACCTTGCGGTTGCCGAGTCGGGCTTCCAGCCGCAGGCGGTCAATCGCCGCTCACGCGCAGGGGGCATGTGGCAGTTCATGCCCGGTCCGTATTACGGCCTTAAGCGCGACTCGTACGTTGATGAACGTTTTGACCCCGAAAAATCTACACGCGCTTACGCCCGCTACATGAAGTTCCTCTACGACCAGCTCGGCGACTGGTATCTTGCCATGGCTGCCTACGACCATGGCGCCGGCAACATCCAGCACGAAGTAGCCAAGACCGGTTACGCCGACTTCTGGGAGCTTTATAAGCGCAACGAATTGCCCCGCGAGACCGCCAATTACGTTCCCGAAATTCTGGCGGCAATCATTATTGCGAATCACCCGGTTCAGTACGGCTTTACCGACGTGACTGTCGATCCCCCGATTCTTACGGACACGATTACCGTCAATTATTCGATCGATCTGCGCCTGGTGTCGGACCTGGTGGGCGCGCCGGTGGATGAGGTAGAGGCCCTGAATCCCAGCCTGTTGCGCATGGTGACCCCGCCTGACAGCCCATTTGACCTGCACCTGCCAGCCGGCACAGCCACGCTCTTTGACCAGCGCGTGGCCCTGATTCCGGAAGCCCGGCGCAATTCGTGGCGATACCACCCGGTGGTCGCGGGAGACACGCTGGCGTCAGTGGCGCAGGAGTACCGGGTGCCGGAGGCCGAAGTTGCGTCTGCCAATCAGCTGAGCGAAGGCGACAGCATTGCGGGCGTCGGGGCCCTCGTTGTGCCGGTCCCGCCCGCGGCTGAGCCCTCGGCTCGGACCCGGCTCTACACCGTGCGCCGGGGCGATACGCTGGTCACGATCGCGGACCGATTCGGAGTCTCTCTGAGCCAATTGCGGAGCTGGAACGGGATTCCGTCCGGCGTCCGGGTGGCAGCGGGACGCCGCCTGCACGTAGCCGAACCGGCGACCGCCGGCACATCGAGCCGGCATCTGCGGAGAACTTCAACCAGCGGGGCAATTGCCGGGACGAGGACGGGGCAGGGGCCGGGGACTGGATCGGAAATGGGGCCAGCAGCCCTTAAGGGCGCCCCGACGGGCAGGTCGGGCGGGGCCGTTTCGTCGCATAAGTCGGCCGGCAGGTCGCCGCAGGAGAGCCGATCGCATTCCGTGAAGACCGGCTCCGGGGCGGGGAAGAGCACTACGCACAAGTTGGGTGCCCCGGCCAAGGCTTCGCAGTAGAAAAAATCCGCCGCAACCCCTATTCCACCCTTGTGTTCTGCTTGTCTTTGCTGGCAAGCTAAGGCTACAATCGCTTGCGCGAGCAAAACTGTTTAGCCTGCTCTCGGAAAAGCGAAACACAAAATGATCAGCGGCAACCCGCTGGAGGCAATCGGATGGACGATGTATTGAGGATGTATGCGATGAGTGACGGCGACCCGTTTGGGAAGCCGGGTGACCTGGACCCCAGCCAGGTTGAAGCCTTTGCTGAAGAGGAAGATGAATTGGAAACCGCCGGCATCCTTACCTCCTCAGATGACGACGAAGTGATCGCCGAAGAGACGGTGATCGCGATTGTTGGGAAGCCCGCAGCCTCGCCGAAACCCAAGAAGGCTGCGGCGAAGAAGGCAGCCAAGAAGGCTCCGGCCAAGAAGGCGGCCGAGAAAAAGGCGCCGGCCAAGAAGGTAGCCAAAAAGAAGGCTGCCAAGAAGGCGGCGAAGAAAAAGGCGCCGGCCAAGAAGGTAGCTAAGAAGGTTGCCAAGAAGGCGGCGAAGAAGAAGGCTCCGGCCAAGAAGGCGGCGAAGAAGGCCGCCAAGAAAGCCAAGAAAGCCAAGAAGGCCGCAAAGAAGAAGGGAAAGAAGTAGCTCTATCCGGGCGGGAACGGTGGCTTTTTGTAGTTGACCCGCGTTCATTAGAGAAGAAGCAAAAGGCCCGGCTTGATGAGGATTCGAAGACTCTCAAGTGGGGCCTTTTTGCGTTTGCTCTTCGCATTTGGGTTCGTGCGATCCTGGGTATGAAAATCCAGACCTGAGGCACCCACTCTTTCGTGGTGGGTTGAGGATCGCGAAAAGCAACCACAGGTCTTTCGACTCCGGTCGCCCAGCCACCCCACGGACGAAGACCTGTCCGTGGGGGCCCCGGTTGCGGGACCCTCGCTCAAGATGACACATCGTTATTGGAATTCATGGGCAGGTGATTAGAACGCTGTCAGGGAATCAGGCTGCCTGAAGTTGCTTGAAATGCCCTTTTTGATGGCTCACGTAATCCTCGATGAGGAAGCGGAGCGTGACGGGCGCGTCGTCGCCGACCACGCAACTTGCTTCAAGGCGCTCCTCGGGAATTCGATCGACCGCAGCCATCAGAATCTCGTGCTCCGCCTGCCACCAGCGCAACAGCGTGTCCCACGGCTTGTCGCTGTACCCGTGCGCGGCCACCCAGGCATCCTGCGCGTACCCTGGCCCCGCATAGTGGCCGTCGATCGCAGCGCGGACGAAGCGCTGGCGGTTGTTCGCCGCTGAGTCCAGGAGATGGCCGACAATCTGCTTGCGAGTCCATCCGCCAACGCGCCAGGGAACATCGGCAAGCGCGGGTGGAAGCGCGAGGAGCGCCAGGCGCAGCTTTTCGATTTCCGTTCTAAAGTCGCGCGCAGTTTGCGTTGGCATAATCGTCCCCTTTCCCCGCTTCGGAAAACGCCGGAGGCGGCGGATGATGGACGGATTTACGTGACGATCGGGTCGAGCGCCGACTTACGGAAGCGCCGCCAGCACATCCGAGGCCGCAGTATTCGGATTCACCTTGACCCAAACTTGGGCGATCTTGCCCTTGGGGTCGATGAGGAACGTGTTCCGATTGGCCATCGTGATTCCGACAAACCCGCCCAATGACCCATATGCGCTCACCACCTTGTGATCGGGGTCGGCGAGCAGGTGGAACGTCAGAGCATCCTTGGTGCAGAACTGCTTGTGGCTGTCGACCGTATCCACGCTCACGCCCAGGATCACGGCGTTTTTGGCCTCGAATTGCGGCAGAGCGTCCTGAAACTTGTGCGCTTCGATCGTGCAGCCGCTCGTCATGTCCTTGGGGTAGAAGTAGAGCACGACCCACTTGCCACGATAGCTATCGAGCGAGATCTGCTCGCCGGTTTGCGAGGGCAGCGTAAAGGGCGGCGCGAGCTGGCCTACCGCGGGCATGGTAAAGTCGTCAGCACGGACGGCGACGAACGGCACGGCGACAGCAATCAGAACCACCGCGAGAACGATAAGCAGATATTTGTTCATGAAATACCTCCTGGAGAAGAGACGTAGGGACCAGAGAACAGGGATCGAGGAACCGAGGGAACGAGAGACCAAGGGACCAAGGGAACGAGCTAACCGGGGCGTTGCGGCCTCTGAACTTTGTTCACCTGCTCCATCATTATCAGCGGCGCGCCGCCACAATGGCAATGCCGGCCCCGCTGGCGCGCTTGAGCAGGGCATCGCGATCGAAGAGAAGTGTGCGTGCGGCCTCGATCGAGAGGCAACTGGCCCCGGCGCGGATCATTGTTTCGACGGTCGAAATTCCAATGACGGGCACGTCGAAGCGCATGTCCTGATTTGGCTTGGCGACTTTGACGACGGTGAGGCGGCGGGCAAGGAGGGATGGGTCAGTTGCCGCGGGCTCCGCCGCGGCGTCGCCCGCCCCGGAGTCGTCGAGCGAATGCATCAGGCAGCCGGCGCGCTCAATAGTTGCATCCGTGCCTTCCATGGCCTCAACGGCCACGCAAGCCTGCGCAGCCACGACCACGGTTTGGCCAATGTCGAAGCCGGCGAGGGCTTGTGCCACGCTCAGGCCGTACTCGATGTTGAGACATTCGTCCGCGTCAGGAGCGCGTTTGGTGAGGACACCCTCTTCCGCCAACAGAGGCTCAAGGAAAGTGGTGGAGCTGATCAGCTCGATGCCCTCGTCTGCAAGCACCTTGGCCACCGCGCCCAACAGGGCGTCGGTCGAGCGCGTGCGCAGGTTAAGCAGGAGCTTGGCGAGACGCCAGTCGGGGCGGATGCTCGAGAAGATTTGCTTGTGTTTCACCTGGCCGGCCATCACAGCTCTCGCGACACCTGCCGCGTGGAAGGTCTCGATCAGCCGGGAAAGGTCGCCCAGAGAAAGCCAATGCACGGTTACGCCGGAGTCCGACTCGGCGCGGCGATCGATCTCCGGATCGGTTTCCTCTTTGATGGCGGCGACGACGACTTCGAGGCCTTCCGCCCGCGCCGCATCGAGGAGCAGAAAGGGAAAGCGGCCATTGCCGGCGATGAGGCCCAATTTCATTGCGATTCCTCTTTCTGGACCGCCTCCCGCGGAAGCAGGTGATGGGGATCAGGGCTGCCTATTTCGACCCAGCCACTCTTCCAGATAAAGTCCCCAGAATGGTTGACATACCCGATGTTCTTTTCGGTTCCTACCAGGCAGAGTCCAAATTGAAATCTTCCCGCGTTGAAAAAACGGGGAGAGATCGCGAAGTTGCCTGCCTTGTCGATGAACCCAACCTCGCAGGCGTCCACGATTGATTTGTGGGCTTCGCCGGTTCCCACATTCACCTGTGCAAGGCCGTCGGAGAAACTGTCGACGTGGATGTAGACAGTATCTATGAGGAGCTCTCCCGATAGGCCCACAAAGCCGCGTCGCTTTCCCAATTGGACCTCTGCCATTCCCTCAGAGAACTCGTAGGCCATATCAAATCGGGGCGCCACGACAAACTCTGCGTCGCGGTTGATGTGGCCCCACTTTCCGTCCTTCGCGACACGCGCCAACCCTTGCCGAAACGGCCCTGCCATTCCGCGCTCGCAGGTAAATTGCGGAGAAATGGCAGAGGTTCCATCTGTTTTGATGTATCCCCACTTCCCTCCCAGTTTTACTGCAGCGCGTCCTTCAGAAAAGGCTCGTGCCTCTTCGAAGAAAGGCGGAATCACTTCCCGATTAAGCCGGTCGATGAACCCATACAACTCGCCGGATCGGACACAAGCGATTCCATCACTGAAGTAGCTGACAGATCGGTAACGAGCTGGGATGACAACATCTCCGTTGAGGTCGACTACGCCGCGCCGATCTCCCGGCAGCGTGAACTGTGCGAGTCCCTCAGTGAACTCAAGGGGCCCGCTAAATCTCGGAGGGATAGCCAAATCACCTGACTCATCGATTGCGCCCCATAGTTCGCCGAGTCGGACCGCCGCACGTCCATTGCGAAAGGGATGAGCATGATCGTAGGTGGGCGGAATAACGACGCTGCCACTGGCGTCAATGAACCCCGACTTATACTTCGTCCGGCTTCGCACTTCGCGGACAAAAATTGGAAACAACGTTGGCGGTGGGTTGCGGCTCTCCATTCCACTTACTTGATCACCCCGCGCTTGCTGCGCTCGATGAAGTTGACTAGCAGGGCCACGTCGTCGCCGGCAGCATCCTTGCCGATCAGCGCGCGCATTTTTTCGACGGCCTGGGTGGTGTTGAGCTTGGCGGCGAGCAGCAGCCGGTAGGCCTTCTGCAGTTTCCGCAGCCGCTCCGGAGAAAAGCCGCGCCGCTCCAGTCCGATTTTGTTGATGCCGAAGGCGCGATTTTCACGCTTCGACGAGGTGAGCGAGAACGGCATCACGTCCTGCGTGACGATGGTTCCGCCGCCGATAAACGAGTACGCTCCCAGAGTGCAGTGCTGGTGCACGGGACAAAAGGCACCGAGCGTTACGTGGTCCTCAATGGTGACGTGGCCGGCGAGCGTGGCGTTGTTGGCGAGGATGCAACTCGATCCCACCTGGCTGTCGTGCCCGATGTGCACGTAGGCCATGAGCAAGTTGCCGGAGCCGAGGCGCGTTATGCCTCCGCCGCCGGTGGTACCGCGGCTGATGGTGACGCACTCGCGGATGGTGTTGCCGTCGCCGATCTCGGTTGCGGTTGGCTCGCCGGCGTACTTCAGATCCTGCGGCGGGAGGCCGATGGCGCCGAAGGGATAGAAGGTGTTGCGCGCGCCGATGCGCGTGCGCCCGTCGAGCACCACATGCGAGATGAGCGTGCAGTCCTCGCCGAGCTCGACCTCCGGCCCGATGGTGCAGAAGGGACCGATGGCGCACGATTTGGGAATGCGCGCACCTTCGGCGATGATCGCGCTGGGATGGACGCTCACGCATGCTCCTCGGACGGAGCCGCTCTATCTGCCACTCCGCCTTTCGATTCCTGCTTGCGCGGCACGATCATGCAAGTAAGCGTCGCCTCGGATGCCACCTTGCCGTCGACGTAAGCCTTGCCCTCCATTTTGCCGACGCGCGGGCGAAAGCTCAAAACGGTGACTTCAATGCGGATTTGATCACCGGGGGTGATCGAGCGGCGGAACTTCGCGCCGTCGATGCCGGTAAAGACCGCCAGCTTTGAATGCCTGTCCTCGATCTCCGACAGCAACAGCACCGCCCCGGCCTGTGCCATTGCCTCAATCACCAGCACGCCGGGCATGATCGGCGCACCCGGGAAGTGGCCCTGGAAGAACGGCTCGTTCATGGTCACGTTTTTGATGGCGACAAGGCGCTTTTGCGGCTCGAACTCGAGCACGCGGTCGATCAGGAGAAAGGGGTAACGGTGGGGCAGGAAATCCATGATTTCCTGGATGGTCAACGTCATTCTGCGGCTCCTCGGAGCGGTTGTGTTGAGTGATGAACGCTCGTTCGGATTATAAATAGGCCTGCGCAGGAGCCTCGCAGGGACCGCGGCCTTACGGGCTCTTTGATTGCATTCACCGCTCATTGGGTGAACTGGGTTATAGTAGCGCTAGCTGCTCCCCCCTCTCCGAAATTGACCGGAAAGATAGATGGCCCACGACGTCTTTATCAGCCACTCCGAGAAAGACAAAGTCACCGCCGATGCGGTATGCGCGGTGCTGGAGGCTGAGGGTGTACGGTGCTGGATCGCTCCCCGCGACGTGTTGCCCAGCGTGGAATGGAGCGAGGCCATCATCGACGCCATTGAAGAATGCCGGATTATGGTGCTCGTCTTCACGGCCAACGCGAATGCCTCGCCGCAGATTCGCAGAGAGGTCGAACGAGCCGTAAGTCATGGTGTCGCCGTTCTGCCGGTGCGCATCGAGGACGTCCTGCCCGGCAAGGGGCTTGAATACTTCATCGGGAACGTTCACTGGCTCGACGCCCTGAAGCCACCGCTCGATTCCCATCTCAAGAATCTCGCCGGGACGATCAAAATTCTGCTGGCCCGTACGGAACCACCCACCGTGGCGCAGGCGCCACCGCCCGGACCGGTACCGAGCGCAGAGCCCCCGCGCGTGGCGGAAAGCCGTCCGACAGCGGGAGCCACTGAAATCCCATACATTCCGCAACCAGCGGTGATCGGCAAGTCTTTAGAGCAACCGGAAGGATCCGGCGCACCGATTTTTGGCGCATGGCAGTCCGGTAGTGGGACTGATGCTGCAACTCCTCAGCGAAAAATTCCGGTGTGGGCGTGGGCATCGGGCGGGGCAATCGCATTGGCTCTTTTGCTCGTCGCGGTTTTTGCAGCCGGGCATTTCACCTCGCATTCGGCGGCGGTGGGGCCGACTGCGGCCGCTCCAGAGCCTGTGCAGGGTGGCATCGGCACTGCCGGGCCCAACGGGACGGCTCCAACTGCGCCTGCAGCTTCGTCGTTGCCCGCTCCGTCGCCAGTGCAGGGTGCTGCCAAAACTGCCAGGCCCGGCGAAATGGCCCCTGCGGCGCCGTCAGCTACGCCCCCAGCGGCGCCTGCAGCTACGTCCCCGGCCGCCCCGGAGGCGGCTGCGAGCAAGGCGCCAGCGCTCGAGGAGACGATGGAGACCCTTCGGGACGAAGTGAGCAGTATCGGGACCGTGAGTTACACCGTCTTCGGCCAGAACACGGCCAACCGCAAGACAGGCCAATACGCCGCTGTTCAACAGTTCAGAAACGTTGTTGCCGACCCTGCCCAATGCCGCGTGTCCTACCACTGGACGGTGTGGCGCAACGGCGCACAGCCCATCGTTGACCAGGATTTCTGGTTTCGGTTGCAAAACGTCACGAGCCTCGTCATTGAGCCCCAAAGCGAGTTCGTGACCCAGAGCTACGCTGCCAGCGGCCAACCCAACATGGTCGCCACGTCGACCGCTCCGGCGATAACGTCGCTCGTCATACACGCGTCGGGCTCGATCAACGAATTTGCCTTCACGGACAGGGGCTCCGCCGAGCGCGCCGCCAAATCCATCAGCCAGGCTGTCAATCTTTGCGGCGGTCACCTCGCGAACTGATCGCCCACCGCTACTTCTTAATCTTGCGGGCGACGGCGTCGGGATCCCAGAAATCGGCTTGCAGGTTCTGGTTGAAGCTCACGCGGTCAACGAAATACTGGCGAAAGGGATCGCCGTTCTTGAGGCGCGTGATGGTGAACGGAGTGGGGAAGCCGTTAATGGTGTGATAGTCGTCGTACTCTTCGGTGTCGGTGTTCTTGTCGTGGTACACAGGGTCGCGCCACTGGAAGGTGCGTGCGAGCGGAAGATGGGTTTGCACATCGAGGAGGATGGTGATGGACTCGTTCTGCTGAGAGATGAGGGTGACCTGCTCGCCCAAATGCCGCTCCACCATGTGCTGGCCTTCGTAGAGCAGGATCGTGTTGGGGTCCTTCATCCAGATTTTCACGGCCGTTTCAATGGAATGGTCGCGGCGGCGCAGGTAGTCGTCCACGATGTCCTTGTCGAGCGGCTTTTTGCCGCGGTAGGTCACCTCGAATCCCTGCCGGGCGACGTAGAACTGAACGACGTCGCGGTGGCTGGTGTATTCGATGCGGTCATGGTCGGGCCATTGGTGAAACTCGAAGTACTCCGTAGTGCCGGGGTCGGGATTGCCCTGGAAAAACGCTGCAATGTGGCCATGGCGCACCATGTTGTTCATGTTCAGCCACAAGTCGCCGCCGAGCGCCTGCACCATGGTGTCGAGCGCAGCACGCGCCTGCGCGGCATTTTTGGCGGCCTCGGGGTCGCCCGATTGCGCCTGGATCGCCCGCGGCGCCAACAGCAAAAAGAGGCCCAAGGCGACCGCCAAAATCTTCCGCATGAATCCTCCGAACTCGAGTGTCTGCATAGTAATGACGCAGATCGGGCGCTGTGGGCGCCTGGAGACATAAAAAAAGCGTTGAGCCCAAGCTAATGCATCGCGGAAGGGGCTGTCGAGAAATCCGAGCGGGCAGCGGCGAACTCGGCTGGTTGCAGCATGAGGATGAGGCCGACGGACCTTACAGCAGTTTCGGAATTGGTGTAGACCGAATGCACTCAGCAAAGTGGCATTTTCATCAAAAAATGCCACCTTTCAATGCTCTCAACAAGTCTACGTTAATTCCGAAACTGCTCTAGCCACCGTGCCGCTCCCAAAATGCCGCGGGTGTGACAATCGGATATGTTTCCCCGAGCGCCAGCAAATCCTTGTCGCCGGTGATCAGATAGTCTGCCTGTGCCGCCAAAAGTGTCCCCAGGATTGGCAGATCGGCGCTGTCGCGCGGAGCAGCCTCGATGACTGCAGCCGGTTCAACAACCTTCGCGATAAACGCAAGACTGTCGACCAACTCGCGGATCTCATCCGGCGACAGGCGGCCCCGGAGAACTCGCGGCAACGAGCGAGCTGCCTCATCCAGAATGTAACGCGCGAGTATGACGGAAATCGTGCCCTGTTTCCACCCGCCCACGATCCGTCCCGGGATGCTGGTTGGGTAGGCAATACCGGATACGATCACATTCGTATCGAGTACGACGCGCAGACCGCTCATCGGCCGTGACGTACTTCTGATACCACCGCGTCGATCTCAGCCATTCCCTGTTCTTGCGGCACATCCGCATAGGCTTCGGCAATCCGGCTGCTCAGTTCGTCGAACCGCTCGCGCATCCGTCGAATCCGCGCGAAAAGCTCCGCGTCTACAAGAGCCGCGACCGGCTTGCCATCCCTATTGATGACGATGCTGTCTTTGCGGTACTGGACCTGGTTGAGCATTTCGCCGAGGTTCTGGCGGAATGTGACGGCATTGACTTCAGTGACCATCGGCGGTTCCTTCGATCATAACGATCAGTATGACCATTATGGTAGACATGGCTGTATTTGTCAAGATTCCATTGAGCCGAAAGGAGTTACGCAGCCGCCTAAGGCCTGTTTCAAGGGTAGCAGCAGAAGTGAAGCGGTCTCAGACCGCGCGGAGGACGCGCGCCGGCAGGAAGATGATGGCGCTTACCAGGTCAAGCACTCCGCCCACGGCGATGCCCGCCAGGCGAAATGGCAGCAAGAGCAACCAGACGATGGGATAAAGCACCAGAGCCAGCAGCGCCAGCGGCCAGCACATTACCAGAAGAATGCACCAAAGAAGAAACTTCGCCATAGCTTTCAGAGCCTCGTTCGTGCGTGGAACCCTCAAACCTTGTTACGCAGCCGCCCCGCCGTGGGTTCCAAGGGTACGGGTTTAGTTTGGATCAGCGCGGCTTCTTAGGACGAGTCCGGGCGGCGCGCGACGTCGCCTCCGCAGTCGAAGGCTTGGATGGCGCCTTCGTCCTGGCAACAAGCTTCTTCTTCCGCTCGCGGATCGCCTTCGCGCGCTCTTTTTCAGGCAAGGCCAGGATAGCTTTGGTCCTCGGCGGCAGTTTTTCGAAGATGAGCGCATGCGCCCGTTTCAGCTCGTCCTCAATTTCCCGCAGGCGCAAAGCACTCCATCGCTCGATCGTCACCCAATGAGCTTTGGCCAGGTAGGGCGATGCACAAATTCCCTCACGCTCAAGCAGCTCATGAAAGCGCTCGGCCCCGCAGTGGAACCAGAGAACACCGATTCCGGCGCCATCGAGATCGGTCATGGCGAACATTTTTCCGCCAATGTCGCGGTCGCCGGCCCAGTAGACAAGGTGATGACCCCAGTTCACGGTTTCCGTGACATGCTGCAGCGCCAGGCAGATCTCGCGAATGCGCTCGTTGTCCATTTCAATAGTTTAGGGTGCAATAGTGTTGGGGCAAAAGTGCAGGACGATTCGGGCGTGCCACGCAGCGACGATTAGTGGCCGTGAAGCAAGCGGTCGAAGCCGGGCCCCTGGAATTTTGCCTCGAAGTCTCTGAATCGCCGTTCCAGTTCCCATTGAGCGGAAGCTTTCTGGCTGCCGTCCAGGAGATTCTTGCAGTTGGCCGATGGGCTGTCGCCGCCCAGGGTTTCTCCTCTGCACACATTTGTCGCGGTGCTAAAGTCATCCGGCTTTGCCCACAGGCTAGCGCCGGGCAGAAAATCGTGCTCCATTCCCGTGCGGGCCAGTTGTTTCAGGTCGCGATAAGTGAGCCCGTAATCGATGGCTGCACGCACATACTCATGGGTCAGGTCGATGCGGCTCACGCCTTCGTCGTCAGTAGACAGTGCAACCGGGACATGCGCCGCGCGGTAGACCGGAAACGGATGCGCATCGCCCTCGACGCCGAGGATTCCCTCATTCGAGCTCAGGTTGATCTCGACCATGATGTGGCGGGCGGCCAGCTCCGTGAGCAGGTCGCGCGGCCGGTCCTCGTACATGACGTCGACGCCGTGGCCGATGCGCTCGGCGTCGCCCAGCTCCACTGCCTGGCGGATGTGGAAACGCAGGCCCTCCGGCGGCACGATGCCCGGCGCGAGCTCGCCCGCGTGCA
This sequence comes from uncultured Occallatibacter sp., assembly GCA_964486495.1. Classification (GTDB taxonomy): domain Bacteria; phylum Acidobacteriota; class Terriglobia; order Terriglobales; family Acidobacteriaceae; genus Telmatobacter. The sequence continues at coordinate 13,668 of CAZANC010000010.1, read as the reverse complement.
GTGAGATATGCACGCCGGGATACACGGAATGCAGGTAGCCGACCATCTTCATCTGCATCGTGTAATCGCGCATGGAGACGAAATCATCTTCGGGCCGCACAAGGTTGATGCCCACCCACGTGTCGTCCTTCGCGTTCATGCTCGCCTGCACCGTCTCGAAGCCGAGCAGCGTTTGCGCAAAAACCACTTCTGGAGCAAAGTCGCGAAGAACCTGGTAGATGTAGCGAACCTCGACCTGGCAACCGGGCGCGGCCTGCGGGGTTCCGCAGTGTTCCAGTTGCTTGCGTCCGGTTTCGGCCTGTAGCGCCGCATTCCGGCCGGCAGCCACTTCGTCGCGCAGCCCGTGATCCAGGAGCTGCTGGCGGAACTCGGCGAAGGCCTGCGGGTCAGCCTGCGCCAGCTTCGCGTTCCAGCCGATCTGGTGCGCAATTTGCGCCGCGTGGCCGAAGGGCGGTGTGTGCATCAGTTCCAGATACTGGTTGCTCTCAGCGGCGGCCCGGCTGGCAACTTCGTCCACCCACTCGGCAGCGTGATCCGCGAGCCCACTCATGCGGTCAAAAACGGCAAAGAACTGGTCGTGTTCGCTCCAGCTCGCCGTGGGCACAAAACTGCGCACAGACAACGAATCGATCAGCTTGTCATAGAACAGTTGGGTTTGCCGGTCGATGTTGCCGGATAGCTGCGTTGCCGGGATCAGGTTTCCGCGGCAGGGCGGTTTGGCAAAGCTCAGCGCGATTTTGTCGACGCACAGGCCATCCTCGCCGGCGTCGCGGATGAGCGTCTCAGCATAGACCGCACCCGAGAGATGAACGTGCAGATCGGCGCCTTTGGGAAAATCGTTGAGAAAGGCGCGAAGCGTCTCCGGTCCCTGGCGCAGGTTAGCCTCGTAGATGAGCGCGGTGCGCGCCTCGGCGCGCGTGGGAATGCCCTGGGGGGTGAGGCGCGATCCGCCGGGCATGGGGCCACAGCCCGACAGAGCCGCCAGCGTGACGCTGGCGGCGAGCTGGGCGAAACTGCTGGTGAGGCGGCTGCGCATGATTGCACTCCAGTTTAGCTGAGCTTCGCGGCTTGGCCCTGCACTCGCGCCTTGGTATACTGATCAGGTTGTTTTGAGCGCACGGCACGTGGATTTACCCACCTCAACCGGCATCGCCGGAACCCGCGCAGATTCATTCAACTCTTGTCTAAACTGAGGCCAGGTAGCTCAGTGGTAGAGCGCGGCCCTGAAAAGGCCGGCGTCGGCGGTTCAATCCCGTCCCTGGCCACCATTCCTAATTCATTTGCTCTTGGGCCTTCGGGCGCGGAGGAGTTTTTGAACTGCACGTCTCGACTGAGGCCAGGTAGCTCAGTGGTAGAGCGCGGCCCTGAAAACGGCCGACCGGTCGGCGGGGCAATTTCGTTAGGGGCCCGTCCCTGGCCACCATTCCAATTTTGACCTGTATCATCCGAGCGACACGCCCCATGGCGAGCCAAAATCGCGCTTGAGTCTACCTGAGCCCAGGATTTTGATTCGGTCTATCGATGCATCTTCCGGATTTGGCTCCCTGCCAGAAGAAAACCGCCGACGCCGTATGTATAGCTCGAAGATGCCTTGAAGGGCTGGGGTTCCGCGCCGGTCTGCTGGATGCAGCCCAGGCGTCCGTCTGCGTACACATGATGCAGCATCCCGACCCACGCCTTTTCGATCACCGGCCGATAGACTTTCTCGTCCAGCCATCCATTGTTTACTCCCGCGGCCAGCGCAAAGGTAATAAGGGCAGAGCCGGAGATCTCAGGCAGATCGTAATCGCCGGGATTGAGCAGGCCGGCTCGCCACAGCCCATCGGGCGATTGAATCGCTGCCACGCTTGCAGCCATCTCCTTGAGCTGCTCGATATATTTTGCCCGCGCCGGATCGTCTTTGGGAAGGTATTGCAGGGTGCGGACGATTCCGCCCATCACCCATCCGTTTCCGCGCGACCAGAACATCTTTTTTCCATTGGCCTCGGTCCTCGTCAGATAGGTTGAGTCGCGAAAATAGAGATGCTCTTTTGTATCGTAGAGACGATCTGAAGTCTTGGCCCATTCCTCATCGAGGTAGTCAATATATTTTCTGTCGCCGGTGGCGGCATACATCCGCGACCAGACAGGAGGCGCCATGAAGAGCGCGTCGCACCACCACCAATCGATTTCCTTGCCCGGAATCGTGGAGCCTCGCGGCGCAGCGAGAATCGCATCCAGTTCCTGCTCGGTGGGCGCGATCATCGCCGGGTCCTTCTCGAGCAGATAAAGCTCAAGATAGGTCTGGCCCACGCTCTGATCGTCGGCATTGGGCAAATGCGACCGCAGCTTCCAGTCGAATTTCTGCCCCATGGCGGTCATGGCATCGCGATATTTCGGATCGCCCAACGAATCCGAAGCAGCCATGAACCCCGAGTAAAGAACGCTCCAGGTCCAGATGCGGTCAAAGTACTGCTGCGATCGCTCGAGCTGCCAATCTGCAACTTTGCGCATGGCTTTGGCCACGGCCTTGGGCTTGATTGAGTAAGAGAGGTCGGTCGCGAGCGGCCCGGGATTATCCGGCGCATCGCCAAAATGCCGCACTTCGTTGGTGGCAATGTTCTGCTGCTCTTTCGGCGTAAGCTCATGCTGCGCCCCTGCCAAAGGCTGGCAGACACAAATAGGAATGCCCGCCGCAATTGAGAGCGCTAGGATCTTTGCCTGGATCTTCATGTTCGTACCTCAATTTGCGATTCGAGTGCCATGGGAGCCTGGCACATTGAAATTCGCGTTCGATGCGTCGCGCTGGCGTCAGCGAACTACAAGCAATTGCGTTTCGTAAGGATGCAAGTTGAGACGCACATTAAGATGTCCACCTATGCTCGTGGAATCGAGAGGAGAGACGCTTCCCGTCTGCGCATCCCACACCTCCACACTATGGCCTTTGCTGAAAAGTGTGACCGCATGTTCGCTTTCTTGATTGCCTTCATTGAAAAACAGGTAGACGTCAGCGTCTTTCCATCGGCGCTTCATCACCTTCAGAGCTGTATCGACGGCATCCAACCGCACGGCCGGTTCCACCACTGCGGCGCTGATTGCGGCGAGAACCGGGTCGGGAACGATTTGGGGCGTGGGCGGCGAAGCCGGCGGGTTGGCTGGCGGAGTGGGAGTTGGCGGCAGCAGTGCGTCCACAACAGTCGCCCATGAGAAGTCTGCCACCTTGGCGGGCTCGGCGCCGCGAATGGTCCGGCTCGCGATCCACCTGGGCGTGCCGCCAAGGAACACGACCTTGCCGCCGCCTTGGGCGAACACTTTCAGCCGTGCGAACGCGTCCGATGAAAGCACCGATGGCGCGGGCAGAATCACAGTGCGGTAGCGGCTGCCGCTGAGCGTCTGAAAGCTGCCTTTGAGCGCTATCATGTCGCGGGCAAGCGCATCTTCGTCCACAATATCGAAATCGATCTGGTGCTCGCTGAGCAGCCTCTCCGCGGAAACAAATTGCGTGTCCGAAACATCATCGCCCAGCCACATTGAGCTGGACGGAAGAAACAACGCAACCGATGCGTCGGGCCTGCCCATCGCCATCAGGTAGCTCATTCTGCGGACATAAGCGAGCAGATCTGAAAAGCCCGGCTGGCCCATGTATCCGGGAGGCGGGCTCGGCCCGGCGGAGGTGGCCGGAAAATACATGGTCTCGATCAGATTAACGCCGCGCACCAACTGCTCGTTCAGGATGTAGCGCGCCATCTCCACGTCAGGAGCCGGACGGTAGGCCGCAAAACTTTCAGTGAACGCGCGCGGCTTGCCGTAAACATGGGAGGCGGAACTGGCCAGGCGCGGATAATCGGAGATCGTATCCTTCCAAATCTGATGCCAGATGGCGTCGATCCCCGGCACTTCGACGGCCCGCATGTCGCGAAAGAACGAGCCCTCGCTGTGCGTCAGCTCCATCTCCATCTCTTCGTGATTCAGGTGCACCTGGTATTCCAGATGGTTGGCCGCGCACCAGTCTCCCTGCGGCTTGAAGAAGCCGGCGGCGAACATCTGCGAGAAGACGTCGTAGTAGTCGCCCTTGATGCGCACCTGCTCGGGCGTCAGATTGATTAGAACGCCGGGATCGCGGCGGGAAGGCGTTTGCGCAAACAGGGCGGCATAGGGCTGGACATCGTAACCCTTAATTTCGCGAAAGCGCGCGAAGAATTTTGGCGTCCAGGGCAGGCCGCTGATCGAGTAGTCGGGTTCGTCGCCGCGAAAGCCCATGATGGTCCTGCCAAATTCGTCGCCCACAGCCTGCTTGTACTGCTCGTGCGTGAAGCGCAGGTACTGTCGGGTCGCTGCCGGGTCGAGATAATCTTCGAGCGATTGCGAGGTGTCCTTCACGCGCTGCGGATTGGTGTCGGAGCGCGTGGGCGAGGTGCGGAACTCGTGATCGACGAGCAACACCGTCCAGTTTCCGGCAGGCGCGGTCCAGTCAAGCGAGTTGCCGTGAAGTGGCAACGGAATCGCCGCGCCGTCCTGATCCACCGCGGCGGCACTCACTGTGCCGGGGGGCAGTTCCCGATGCAGGACCGCGCCTCCCACGACGGGAATCTTCTGCGCCACTTCAAGCGCCTGCATCCGCAATTCGGGTTTTTCCGAAGTGAACTTTCCGCCCGCAAAGCCGCTCGGATATCCGGCATCGTCCACGATCCACACCCGCATGTTTCTTTGCTTTGCTTCGAGAACAAACTTGCGAAAGAAGGCGAAGTACTCCGGCGAGAGATATGCAAACGGCATGTTGTAGCCGGCCTGCACAGTGACTGCCTGGAAGCCGAGTCCATGCAGCGTATCCAGATCGCGCTCAACTTGGGGAACGCTGACATTGCCGTTCAAGCCGTAATAAGGCTCCGGTCCGTACTCGGGTGGAGGAACGATCCATCGCGCGGCAACCTCCGCTGCCGTGGGATTCTGCAAATGCTGCCAGGCCTCCTCGGCCCGCGCCAACTGCTGCTGTGCCTGCGCGAACTGCTGCTCGGCCCCGAAAATGAAAATGCCCGCCGTGATAGCGAGCATTGGTTTCAGCTTCCGAAATGGCATGTGCAGGCCTCGACCGCGAATTGAAAGATTGCCCCTGTTGGCGAGAGATCGCGCTGGAACTGCGATCCCTCGCCAACGGGGCAAATGCAGCAAGTTAGAAAACGTACTTGAGCGCGAACTGCCCGACGCGCGGTCCGGCGCCATTTTCACCGGTGATGGTACCGAAGCTCGTGCTGCTGCTTAGCGGGCTCGAGACGCCGGGGTTGTTCAAAATGGTGTGATTCAGGACGTCGAAGTACTCCATGCGGAACTCCAGGTTGGATTCGCGGTAAACCGGGAAGGTACGGACCAGAGCGCTGTTCCACACCGTATAGCGGGGACCGCGGAGCGTGTCTTTGATGATATTGCCGAAGCCGGTTCCGGGGCCGGTGTTGGCAGGAACCGAGAAAGCCGCCGGGTTAAACCAGTTCTCGCAGATTTTGGTTGTTGGGCAATCGCCGGCAGGGGTTTTACTTTTGAGGTAAGCCGGGAGCGCGAAATTCTCCTGGCCACGATCCTGCAGGAGGCCGGTATCCGAGTTATCGGTGCCCGTATAAACAGTAAGCGCGTCGCCAGAGTGGGATTGAATGAGACCAGAGGTCCGCCAGTCATTCAGGACGGCCCGGATGACGCGATAGCCGTTGTTGAGCTTCGGAGGCGCCCATTCGTAGGACACCGAGAAGACTTGCGGATGGTCGATATCTGAAAGGCCACGGTCGAGCGCCTTGATGTCGGAAACGAAGGCCCCCGCGGGGAGGTTGCTCGCGTTGGAGGGATAGAGAGGATAGACATACGACTCGCCCGCGTTGAGGTCCTCGGTATTGGAGTCGCGCGTGGCTTGCGGCATGTCGTCATAGGACTTGGACCAGGTGTAGTTGGCCAGGAGCTGGAGTCCGTGCGCCATTCGTTTCGTCAGGGTGGCCTGGAAGGAATTGTAGTGGGCACTGCCAATCATGGCCGCCTCGACGATTTGAGAGTAGTTCTCGCTGCAACCCGTGGTGGTGAGGCAGGGGCCGACGGTGGGAGCGGTGTTATAGACCCTTCTCGCGTTGGCAGCCGAGGTACCGCCAGGGAAGGTCAGCTTACCGCCCACGATGGTGCCTGTATTCACAGACGGGTTGACTTCAAGGTTGACAAACAGGTGGCGTGAAGCGGAACCGACATAGGCCAACCGCATGGCCCAGCTCGAAGTCAACTCCTGCTCGACGGTCAGGTTGTAGTCGTAACTGACCGGCACGCGGAAGACGCCGGAGGGATCGTACTCGTTGACCTCCATTTGGTTAGGGAAGACCTGCGAGGATTTGAACGGCAACGTGAACGGGAAGGGATTGGTGTACGCACCAGCGGCGCATCCCGTGCAATATGGATTGCTCAAAGGTCCGCCGGGACCGCCGGTGGTCTCGTCCAGGTTGGCGAGGGTTACGGTGATGGTATTGGGGGCAAAAGTGGACTGACTTAGATTGAAGAAGCCCTCCATGCGGTCCTGGTAAAAGATGCCGTAGCCGCCGCGTAGCGCCGTCTTGCCGTCGCCGAATACGTCGTACGCAAAACCGACACGGGGCATGAACTGCTTGTACTGGTCACTTACGCCGTTGGCCGGGAAGCCATGATCACCCGTGATTACCATGCCGGCAGGCAAACCCGGGGTTCCCGGCGCCGTAGCAATATCGAATTGAGACGTGCCCGTGTCGGCCGCATACTCTGAGGGGCTGAATGCGGTCTGGACGCCGACTTTGTTGTGCCAGGGAGCAAACAGCTCCCAGCGCAAGCCATAATCCAGCGTCAGGCGGTGATTGATCTTCCAACTGTCCTGGGCATAGATGGCCGGAAAGTGACCGCGGTCGTTGGTCTCCTCGAATTCGCCCTGGACGAGTGCGGATAGGAAGCCCTGTTGAAAATTGGCCATGGCGTTGACGTTCGCGGCCGCGAGGGACGAGCCGGCCAGGCCGGAGGTGAAGGCGCCATAGGAGTTGTACACGTTGACCACGTCGAACTTGCTCAGTTCGTAGTGTCCGCCAAAGGCAAAGTCGTGGGCGCCCTTGACCCAGTGCAGGTCGTCGTTCGCGGTGTAGTTGTTGCGTTCAAACAGGGCGCTGGCCGACGATCCCACCTTCATATAGCCGCTGACGGTGAGCGCGATGTAGGGGCCAAGAGGCGGCTGCCAGATACTGCCGAGGGGGGAACTCGGGGCGAGAGCCGTAATGTCAAAGCTGCCTGGAGGCCCGCCGCGCTGGGAAACTTCGCGCTGGTAGTTGAGCACGAGGTTGTTCAGAATGTTGGGCGTGAAGGTGTGGGTTTCAGAGAGCAACGCATTCTGGTAGCGGGTTTGGAAGTACGACGTGTAGCTATAGAGGTCCACCTTGTTGTAGATGGCCGGCTGCTGGTACCAATCGTAGAAGTAGCGGCCAAAGAGGTGGTCGCTGGCGCCAAATTGGTGGTCGACGCGCGCGGTGTGCTCGTTGAAGTAGTTCTGCGTGGCAGAGAAATAGTTGATGAGATTGCCGATTTTTCCCGCTCCCGAATCCGCGGTCGCGGTGGGGAAATACTTCTCGAAGGCGACCGCAGCCGGATCGAAGTTGCCGCTGGGGATGTGATTGTTAGGGTATGCCGCGCCCGTGAACGGGTTAGAGATCTGCTGGCTGGCCGTATTGCAGAGGCCCGCCCCGGTGAAGCCGCTGGTACAGAGGTTACTGTAATCGGCGTAGGCTCCGCCGGTGGAACTGGAGGCGAGGCCCTCCTCGGCAGCCGTGGGCGCCGTAAACGTGCTTGCAGCGGACCCAGAGTGGATGAGGGTGTACTGATAGCCGTAGAAGAACTGCGTGCTCTTGCCGCTGGAAATACGTGGAATGATCACCGGTCCGCCAACCGTGCCGCCAAACTGATGCCGGTGCAAAGTGTCCTGAGAGCCCGCGGGCGAGAAGTGGTTCTCGGCGTTGAAGAAGCCATTGCGCAGATATTCAAAAAGATCGCCGTGGAACCTTTCGCCGCCGGACTTGGTGACGATGTTAACCACTGCGCCGGCGCTCTGGCCGAACTCCGCGTTGTAGTTGCTGGTCTGCACGCTGAATTCCTGCGTGGAATCCGGCATCGGGTACGGATCGTTCACGTTGGTCATTTCGTCAAGGTTATTGCCGCCGTCGAGAAGGAAATTGTCCTGATTGGGCAATGTTCCGTTCACTGTGGCTACCTGAACCGGGCTGAGCAGGCTGCCAGAGAATGTTTTTCCGCTGCCCTGGTTCACGCCGTTGCCCTCATTGGTGGCATCGACGACGCCGGCAACCAGCGTGATCAGCGTGGCTGCGGCCCTACCGTTCAGGGCCATATCGTTGAGGCTGTCCTGGTTGATGACCTGCGACAAGGTGCCGGTGGTGGTGTCAACCTGCGGCGCGTCGGCTGAGACGCTCACAACCTGTGTTTGTGAACCGATTTTCAGCACGATATTGATGGTGAGCGCCTGGTCGGCCTCAAGCAAGATGCCCTTTTGCGAGTAGAGTTCGAATCCCGCCGCGGTGACCGAAAGCGAATAACCGGAAGGCAGAAGAGTCGGAAAGACAAAGCGGCCATCCTTGCCCGAGGTTGTATTCGTTGCGTTACCGGTTTGCACCTCAGTGGCAATCACTCTGGCGCCCGGAACGACTGCGCCGCTGGGATCGGTGACGGTTCCGCTGATGGTTCCGTAGCCCTGGGCATGGAGCCCGGCAGCGGAGACGATGAGGCACAGGCAAATGACCGCCGCAATCCCGGCCAGCCTGGACAGCGAATGGCCCTTGGCGCCGGTCAACACTGTCGATACGCCAGGGAACCGCTCTACCCTGAAAAACCTGCGAGATGAATCGCTTATTGTCAATGTCATAGAACTTCCCTGAAAGCCTCCTTAGAGTGAAAGTGGCCGCGAACGGACCCGGTCGTTCAAGAGTTTGCCGAATCTCCCGCCCTACCCTAGACTGTGAGAGACCCGCGATCCCTCCGGCCCCACACGGGCAGAGGTCGGACCTCAGCCCAGCATTAAACGCACGCACTACAGCTATTGTCAATAGAAAATCTTTTTTTGATCTGGTTTAAAAGCCTCGTCTGCCCCTAAGTTACCGGTGCCGTTAGGCATCCCGGATGTTGTGACTTCTTTGATTTGGCGCTAAAGCCGGCGCCATCGACGCGGTAAGGGGCGAAAACGCCGCAAGGTCGAGAAATGCGCTCCGCCAGCCGAGGCCTTTCAGCCAAATAGCCAATCCCATCGCTGAATCCCTCGGCCGTGGGGCTCCCGTGCTCTCCCCGAAGTTTAGCGCCATGACGTTCGCCAGGTACGAGTAAGGTCCCAGCAACCTTAAGTAGGCGAGCCCAACCAGAATCGCCGGCTGCGATGGGCGGTATAGGCCCGTTTCGAGCGGCTTGGTGTCAACGAGCCTAGAGTATCTTGTTATCGGCGGTGGGGAGGGTAGTGTCGGCGGCGGCACGGCTCCAGCCGATGCGGAGATCCTTAACATCGCGAAGGGCGAAGGCGCCGTCTCCACTTGGCGAGGGGGCACGCGGCGCGGTGATCGAGAAGAAGTCGGCGCGGTTTACATCCTGAAGGTAAAACGCGGGACGAGCGTCGGGCGTGGCACTGGCGATTTCGACGTGGCTCATTTCGAGATTGCGAATGTGACGCAGGAAGAATCCCGAAGACGGCAACTGGCCAAACATGCTGGGCTCCGGATAGGCGTCTTCTTTTTCAGGTGGCTGGAGCTGGGCGGCGTCGGGTGTAGCGCCACCGGCGGTTTCAACAAAGATGTTCGAGAGCTTCACGTCTTCGATCGCGGAGCCGGGGATTCCGCTTAAGACCGAGCAAATGCGCATGGGCGCGTTGTGGCAGTTGAGATTGTTGACCAGAATGCGCTTGAGCGTGCCCACCTTGGTGGTGTCTTTGGGCCCGCGGAGGCGCACGCCGAGACGCATGAAGAGCGGCCCTGAGATGAGGTCGCGCATGGTGGTGTTGGAGATGGTGATGTCTTCAAGCAGCGCGCCGTCGACGGTTTCCAGAGCGTAGCCCTGGCAGCCTTCGAAGACGCAACCGGTGATGGTGATGTTGATGAAGCCGCCGTTGGATTCGGTGCCGCACTTGATGCGGCCAGTGCCGTAGGAACGACCGCCTTCCGGAAACTTCTTCCACGTGCCGTCGAGCACGGTGCCGAGCTGATAGCAGCCGGTGACGAAACAATTCGCAATGGTGACATTGCGCGTGGCGCGCGCGTAGCCGAGCGCGTAGCTGGACTTGGGGCATATGCCGTCGTCCCAGGGCGAATTCACGGTGCAGTTGGAGACGCGCACGTTCTGGCAGCAGTCGATATCCATTCCATCGCGATCGGTGTCGATGGTGAGGTTGTCGATGATGAGGTTGTCGACACCGGTGAGCAGCAAGCCGAAGTGGCCGCCCTTGAGGATGGAGAAGTCGCGCAGCTGCACGTTGTGGCAGTTTTTGAGGGCGATGGCCTTGTTGCCGGCGCCGGGCTGCTCGGCCTGATACATCGGGTAGTCACCGCGGGCCATGCGCGCGGGATTTGGCGGCGCGGCTGCCGGTGCGGCGGGCGTGCCTGCGGGCCGTTCGGGGCCGAAGCCGCGAAGTCCGGATTGTTGCCCGTGGCCGGGACCCGCGCCGAAACTGAGGCCCTTGCCGTAGATGAGGCCAGGGCCGGTGATGGAGAAGTCGTGAATGTCTTCGCCCCAGATGAGCGAGTTGTGCCAGTGGTTGTGTCCGTAGTCCTGGTAAGCGTCCCAGGCGGTATTGGGCTCAGCCGCGTCGTATGTGCCGCCGTTGTAGCCCGTGGTTTCGCCGGGCTTGGGCGAGTCGGCGGCGAGAATGGTCGCACCCTGTTCCAGATGGAGATGCACGTTGCTCTTGAGTTGGATGGAGAAACAGAGATAGATGCCCGCAGGAAAGATGACCTGGCCACCGCCTGCAGCCACAGCGGCATCGATGGCGCGATTGATGGCGGGCGAGTCAACAGTTTTGCCGTCGCCGATAGCGCCGTAGGCGTGGACATTGAAGAAGACACCGATGCCGGGCGCCGAAGCGCTGCCGGAACCGGGAGCCTTGCCGGTTTTGGCGGCTGCGAAGGAGACGGCGGGAAGGGCGGCGCCAGCAACGCCGAGACTGCCGACGCGGAGAAGATCGCGGCGCTTGGAATCGAATGAGTTCATCGGGAATCCTCCGGGGTGATTGACGTGGTTATTGGATGGTCAGTACGCGTGGCCAACAGGCATATGAAACGCGCCGTACGCAGGCGGCAGGTGTGGGGTGCGATTTGCGGGTCCTTTCAATCGAGGTGAAAGACCTCTTCGAGCGGAAACATCGTATCGTCCGCGGAGTCGCCGTTGGGCGAGTCGAAAAGTGGCGCCATCTCTCTCTGCCAGCGCTGATTCACCGGGTGAGGTTTCATGGCCGCGCGACACTTGCCAAAGTCGCTGGCTTCACAATAGCCGACAACGAGGCCGTCAGGGCGCAGAAAGAGCGAGTAATTTCGCCAGCCAGATTCGCGGAGCGCGGCGAGCATCTCCGGCCAAACCTGTGCGTGGCGGGCCTTATATTCTTCGATCTTTTCCGGGCGTACCTTGAGCAGAAAGCAGGCGCGCATCGCGTTCCTTTTCACATGTGAAACAATTTCGAATTTTCCCGTGCAGAAATCGTAACACCTGTTGTCAACAGGAAAGGAGAGAAAAATCGACGAACAGCGCAGGTGAGAAAGCCGGCTCACCGGGGCGAAGGGGCTGGCAAAAAGGGGAGATGGAAATTGGTTAAGTTAATGATTCCGTGGAGGTTCAGTCCATGTGCTGGCAGGGAAGGCTCGAGTTTCGTTCCGCAACTATTTCCAATTTTTATCCCGCCAGATTACGATGGACCGCCGAGGGGGTTTCATCGAGCGATTCTCCCGGACTACGCTTTCTTTTCGTCTTTGCGCCGGCCTTCTTGCCGCCGCTCGCGATTCGGTCGGACCGGGAAATGTGCACCAAAAGCGCGAGCGCGTACTCAGTTGTGCCGGAAGAGCCGAACCTTCTGGATGGATGGCGCGGCGCAAGGGAAGATGAGGAAATTGCCGCCGTTGGTCTCATCGCCATTGAGTCGCCGCCCCGGCGCCCACGTCGCATTGTCGAACGTACCCTCCTCAACGCTCATCAACTCAACATGCTCAGGTCCCTCGGAATCGGGAAGGAAAGTGACAGAAAGTCCCTCGCCTGCGATTACGAATTCGTCCTGAGCATTGTTGATGATGATAGCGGCGCCTGGGGGCACATTCGGACACTCTTGTTGCAGCGGTCCCGTAGCGTGCGTCCCTTCCTGATATTGGACTCTCAACAGATAACCGCCGAGCTCGATGGCGGTTTCGCTGTCCCCTGTCTGCCGGACCACGCTGGTCATCTGCGATCGGCCGACACTGGTGAGCAAAGGAGCAAGTTGATTCAGTGTGGAGTAAGCAAGTGCGAGAGGCTTGTTGTCGCTCGAGCCGTCGACAGCAAATGGCGAGAAACCGAAGGCGCCTTGACCAAAGGCATAAAGGGCGTTTGCGCCGGCCGCCTCTCCGCCGCGCGTCTCCGGAATGAACAGAGGATTTCCCAAATGGTCGTAGCTGGCCAGGACCCCTCGCAGGTCGGGCAGATAGATGTCGGGGGCCAACACATCGATGTGCGAGATTCCGGCAAGCCAGACGTCCAGCACGCGTGAGACGGCGCCGCCGCTGGGATGCTCGCCCCCAGGCTCACCCGGGTATTGCGTAAGCCACGCATTCACGTACATGGGGATGGGATACTCCGCTTTGCCTGCCGCTGCCACTCGGTCGATGTATTGGGAATATTGCCAAGCCTCGAAGATCTCAGCCGCTCTTTGCGAAGTGCCGAAGACCTCGGCCCAGGTGCCTTCGCTCCTGAAGCCGGCTTCCCTCCACACATTCAACAACTCCGGCTGCAGCGACTGCTTATTCCTGGTGAGGAAAGAAAGCAGCGCCTCCGGAACAGTGCTCTTCCACGCTGCCTCGGCTTCCGGAGAATAATCCCGCGGCGAACCGAGGACGCCGGATTCATTTTCGACCTGCATCATCAGCACAGTGTGCTTGCTGCCATCCACCGCACGAATGTGCTTCATCAATGCCGCGAATGCGTGTGCATCCGCGTCGCGATCGGCATCGCTGAACGCCGAAAGGATCGCCAGGTTGCCGCCCTGCTGGTCCTGTGCGCGATGAAACCGCTTCAGGTCCGACCTTACCCATGCCGGGGCATAGAACGAGCCGCTATTCTTCCAGCTTCCAAACCACAGGAAGACAAGGTGGAGATGATTGTCCTGGGCGGCCGCGATCATCCCATCGACGAGCGAGAAATCGAATTTGCCTTCCTCCGGCTCAGTCAGCTCCCACGACACGGGCGCCAGCAACGTATTCAAGTTGCCGGCGGCCATCCGGGACCAGATCGGCTTCATATAGTCGAGGCTGGAGGCGCTTGAATTTCGCAGCTCGCCACCCAGAATGAGGAACGGCTTCCTATCGACCATGAGATGAGTGAGCGTGCCTGAGTTTTCCAGATGAGGGGTTCCGTCGGACTGTGCTGCGGCGCTTGCGCAGGCCGTCAATGCCGTTAGCAGGAGGCCAGTTGATAATCCGAGTTTGATCATGA
>CAZANC010000009.1:0-28809 GCA_964486495.1 uncultured Occallatibacter sp. | reverse complement strand
AGACCCGCAGTAGCTTTTCGCCGCCCCACCCACCACAAATCTAACTCCACGGGCCCTGTGTCAGGGCATGAGTTTACTCGCGCCGCAAACCGCCCAAAAACTGAGCGGGCTTTAGCCCCTGCTGGTGCGCTTGCCCTGCTCCAAGGCGCCAGACCAACCCGCAGTCCAAACGCGCCAGAAGTCCGCTGATCTACAATTGCTTTCCAAATGAACCCCGCAGAGGACGCAAGTCGCCCGAATTTGCAGACTGCCATCCGCACGCTGCTCCTCTCGGGCTTCAAAATTGAGAACAACACGAGGCAGCCGACGCACTCGGAAATCAATTGCTCCGCACCAATCCTCGGCGCGAGCGCGCCGATTATGATCGCCCTCACCAGTGAGGACCAATTGTCGCCCGAAACCTGGTCCCAAGTAAGGCTCGCTGCCCAACGCAGCAATCGAACACTAGTTGTGATCGCCAACTCCTCGGGCATGGATCAGCTGGGATGGGCGGATTTCCTGGAGTCTCTTGGCGGGGCCGTGCCTTCCTGGCGCGCCCTGGACGACTCATATCACGAAAAGCTCGAGGTGGCTGCGAGAAATGAAAGGCCCGCGGGCTTCGAAGGTGAAGCGTGGCGACTGTTCGAATCACTAGTGGCAGACGGTCTCGAGTTCTCTCTCGGCAGGTCAGTCAGGCGCCTCGGGGCCGCGAAGCGAGGCCAAAAGGTTTCAGACATGATTGTCCCGATCCCGGACGGAGGTGTATTGGTCTTGGATGCGAAGGCCACGTCCACATCCTTCGACGCGTCGATCGCGCAGCTTCGAGCGCTCGTGGAATATACCAGGAATCAGCAGCTCCGGCAAAGAGGCTTCACAGAGGTGCTTGCTTCAGTCGTCGTATCCAGGGCTTTTGATCAAAACCAAGGCTCCCTCATCCAAATCTCTCGAGAATTCACGGCGCAAGCGGGAGTACCGGTGGCCTTTTTGGAGGCTCAAACACTCGCCCATATCGTAAAATCTCTAAAACGCAAGCCTAGCTTTAGATCGGGACTGAATTGGCGCCTGCTGTTCGCGGGCGGCCTTTTAACAGCGGCGATGTTCGACAAGGAAACCGAAGCCCTCAAGGCGGAGCGTTACTGATGGGGACATAGAGGAATGCGGCCTCTCCGAATACCCCGCCGTGGAAAATGGCGCTTGCGGCGCTCGGCCGACCAGAAGTGCCCGCCCCTAATCAGAACCTTGAGATTTGGCGTTCCGTCCAGGCCGAACGCGGCCCGGAAGTCGCCGATGAATTCTCCCAACCCGCATTAGCCACCGCCTGCCGCCTGGCAAAGGAATCCTCAGAAGTCCGCGCCTCGCTCCACGCGTACGAAAATCACTTGGCGAATCAAGGGAAGAGCGGCTTTGCAGTGGAAATCGCGAAGAGGGCACTTGCCCGCGCCGTTTACTCAAAACAGGGAGCTGACGGGTTTGCGCGCGAGCTTTTCGCCGAAGCGACATCCTACTACGCGTCGCGCGATCTGCCCAGCTTTACGGGCAGCCGCGGCCGCGTCAATACGACGACAGATGCGATAGCCCTCAAGTCAAGGCTGAAAGAGGCTACACGCTCAATTGTGCGATCTGCCGGAACACCCGCAATCGACCCCGAAGGATGGGCCAAATACGTCGCGGGCGTTTTCCGAAGATTGCGAGGGGCACGCTGATGGCCCAATTTCACTTTTACCGCGGCCAAGTCCCGGCGACACCGCTAGGAATCCCCTTGAAGCTGGACGGTGACATCATTACGGGCAAGAAGAGCGTTGAGGAGATATTCAAAAGCATATCTAGCTTCGAACTCGATCTGCTCGCTATCTCGTCATCGGTATTCGCCGCGGATCGTGGACAACAAAGAGGCGAACGCGAGAAATTCGCGCGCACTCTGGAACTAAGCATACCAATAATCAACACTGGCCGGCTCACGGCGCTGATCCCGACCGTCGAGAGGATCCTCCGCCGACTGTCAAATGACACATGGAAGATCAACTTCTACCAATGCCAAGGAGAAATCTCTGACATCAAACCCGCCAAGGCCTCTCCTGGCAAAGTTCTTTTATTCTCCGGGGGCCTGGACTCCCTTGCTGCCGCAATCGATCTCTCGCACGGCGCCCATACATTAGCGCTTGTGAGCCACCACACAATGAACTGGCAGACCACTACCGCTCAATCGACGCTTTACCAAATGTTGCTAAGCAAGGGATGCAAGCTGAGTCACTACAGTTTCTTCGTGTCCGCACGCAACCGCGGCCTATTCGAGCATGCCGCCGAGAATAGCCAGCGAACCCGCTCCTTTCTCTTCCTCACGCTTGCAGCCATCACGGCAAACCGTCTAGGGCGCCGAGAAATAGTCGTGATCGCGGAAAATGGGCAGATGGCCATTCACCTACCCCTAAATTCTGCGCGAATTGCAGCGTTTTCCACACACACAGCACATCCAGATGTCCTAGCTGACATGCAGCTCTTCCTGCGACAGGCCTTTGGGGTCGAATTTGTTATTCAGAACCCGTATGTATTCAAGACGAAGAAAGAGGTGATCGAGCCAGTTATCAAGAAAGCACCTGAGACAATACCGCACTCAAATAGCTGCTGGAAAAACTCGAGGATCAAAAAGGGAGCAACCCATTGCGGCGAGTGCATCCCTTGCTTCATTCGGCGCATCGCCGTCGAGAGCTACCAACCGGACACGACGGCCTACGGGAGGGACTTCTTTAAGGAGAAATTCGGCAGCCTGAAGCCTGCAGACGAAGGCCGTCGCAACCTGGCGGATCTTGCAGAACAAACGCTGAAATTCGAAAAGTTGTCAGACGCTGAGCTCTTTGACGAATGGCCTGAGCTATTTTCTGAAAACATCGACGCGCCCGCGACGATCGAGATGTACCGACGCGCGGCGGCCGAAACGAGAGCAGTACTGTCGAAGTACCCCTCCTTAGCGAAGGTACTGTCGTGAAGATCCGCCACAAGCAACTCGAATTGTGTCGCTCCAGCCCCAAGAACTGGGTGGCTTCGAAACAGGAAGGAGGCGGGCGATCGAGCTTCGGCTACAACCAAGCCCTGAATTACGCGATTTCCACTTTTCACAACACCGACAGCATCAAATCGGCCTTAGTCCGACTCGACGGATACGCCAAGAATTTCAAAAATGCCAAAAGGATCGCAAAACTATACGAATTCCTAGATGAATACGCAAAATGGTACGCGGCCTCTGGGATCATTTCAGCCGACTCAAACGTGTTGCTTGCCTATCCGCTCAAGAGCAACTGGCAGCTCGGAGGATTGATATCGAGAGTTGACTATCTTGGGTCGGAATACCGCGCGGTGTTGTTCGAGTCCATTGCCCCCGGATGGAAAGACCAACTCAGGATGCCGCTCATACAAACAGCGATAGCTTTGCGATACGGGCGTCCCGCCCCGGAGGTCAGGGTCGGCTTCCAAGAGATCAACGGGAATAAACTGACGGACACGCGCTACACCACCTCCCAGCGCAGCTTGGCGGATGCGGAGTTCAAGAAAATTGGAGCACAGGTACTAAAGCTCTGGCCAAAGCCAATCACCTAAGCTGTCAAGCCCTCCGCCGCCCAGACAACCCCGACCTCTTCGCCTTAAGTCCTTCCTTTTCTGATCTCTGACCCCTGATCCCTGATCTCCGCCAAGTTTGCCGATCATTTCTCCCTTTAGGCGCAAAATGGTTCCATGATCAAGGCAGGGACCAAGGGACCAAGGGAACACGGGAGCGACGAAAGCCGCCTCAGCACGAAGAGCTGGAAGCTGGGAGCTGAAAGCTGCCTTTCCGTTCCCTCTTCCCCGACTCACCTCATCACTCATTCGCTCGTTCACTCCTTCACTTGTTCCCTCACTCCCTGCTGTTCTAACCACTAACCACGACCCACTAACCACTGAATTTCGACCCACCCCCCCTACCTTCGGCACCCACCCCCCCATACATTCCGGACCCCACCCCCCATGCCGTTTTGTGAAACTGTGAAACTGTGAAACTGTGGAGCCTTTAGAATCAATAGCTTGCGTCCACAGTTTCACAGTTTCACAGTTTTGTTTTCCGGTTTTGATTTTTTCGCGCTTCGAGCGAATAGCTGAGGGCTAAAAGCTCAGAGCTTTTTCCTGTTCTTGCGGTTTTCGTTTTCTGTGGAGATTCATCGCCGAATTGCCCGCCGCAGCGACTATGAGACGCTAACAACATAAACCCATTCGAGTCCCTCACTCTAGCGGAACCTCTTATCACTTTCATTCCTCTCGAAGGAGAATAATGGCAACTCTCACGCAAGTCGCGCCCAGCCGAACCAGTTCCCGATTCAAGACCGCTCTCTGGATCTCGCTTGGTCTCACGGCGTTCTTTGTCTTTATTACTTCAGAAGTGCTTCTCGTCGCCGACTATCCCATGTACCACGCGTACCGTCTGCAGGTGATCGCCGACCGCGAACTCCTGATCCCGCATGTGCTGGCCGGAGTGATCGCTCTCGTGGCTGGCCCGATACAGTTCTGGACGCGCTTTCGCGAGCGTCACTTGAAACTGCATCGCGTCCTCGGCCGCGTCTATGTTGGTTGTGTGTTTATCGGCGCGTTTACCGGGATCGCGCTCGCCAACGGCCGGCCCGGCTTGCCGGGAACTGCAATGCAGGCCGCCGCCTGGATCGTCTGCACCACTGCTGCCTTTATGACCGCGCGAAACCGCCAGATCGACGTGCATCGCCAGTGGATGGCGCGTTCCTATGCAGTGACGTTTACATTCGTTTCAAGCCGCGTGCTCAACCTGTGGCCTCGCTACTGGAGCCATCTTGGCGACACCTTTGCCGCAGTCGGCGTAATCGCCTTTACGCTGGTTTCGCTGCTTGCCGTCGACATTGGACTGAACTGGCGCGAGCTCACCACGCGGCGCGTCTGATCGTCGCCGGATTTGCCAACAATCGATTAGCCGACTTGGCGAAGTGACAAGCGCTGCACGAACAATTTCGCCGACGCAGAAGATTAGACAGAGCGGGCTGTGGCTCACCATTCTCTTCCGCGGCCCGTCAAACACTTGCGCCCGTGCTCGAATTGCACCGCTGTCCAAATGAAGCATTCGTCATTTAACACGCATCAGGAACGGTACAATTTAAAGTGTCGGATCCGAAAAAGGAGATTCCAGTCATAACGTCAAGTCTGAATAGGACTCGCTTGCAAGACGAAGTTCTCATCCTCGGTGGTGGAGTAGCAGGCTGTGCCGCTTCGATCGCGCTGGCCCGCAAGGGACGAGGCGTGACGCTGATCGAACGCGAGCCCACACCACGCCATAAGGTCTGCGGAGAGTTCCTAAGCGGTGAGGCCCTTGAGGACCTGCACGCGCTCGGCATTGACGTGGCCTCGCTTGGCGCCGCGCCCATCGACCACGTTCGCCTTGCCGCTGGCAGGCGCGCTGCTGAGGCTCCGTTGCCTTTTCCGGCGGCCTCGCTCACGCGCAAGGCGCTGGATACGGCGCTCATCGCGGAAGCAATTTCCGCGGGAGTTCGCGTAGAGCGGGGTCGCAGCGTGCAGGCGCTGGGTCGCACGACAGGGAACGTGTGGCAGGCTACGCTCGACGACGGCACCACGCGTGAAGCTCCAACGGTCTTTCTCGCCACAGGCAAGCACGATCTGCGCGGCTACACGCGTCCTGAAGACCCGGAGCGATGGGTCGCGTTCAAGATGTATTTTCGCCTGGCGCTCGGGCAGGCCGCTGAGCTCGCTCGCGCCTCTGAGCTGATGCTTTATCCCGGAGGCTATGGCGGAATCCAGCCGGTTGAAGGCGGCATTGCAAACCTCTGCTGGGTGGTGCAACAGCGGTATCTGGCACGTGCGGGCAATCGCTGGGAGAATTTTCTCGCGAAGATGCAGCAGGACTGTCCACACCTCGCTATGAGGCTCGCCGGCGCGGAGCCGTTGTTGGCCAAGCCGATCGCCATCACTCATATTCCTTATGGTTACATCCGTCGCACATCGGATGAGGGGCTCTACTGCATCGGCGATCAGGCAGCCGTCATCCCCTCGTTCACCGGGGATGGGATATCTATCGCGCTGCACACTGCGCGATGCGCCGCCGCTGCCTATCATGCAGGCGAGCCGGCGCCGGTGTTTCAGGCTAAAATGCGGTCCGCATTGCTGGCCCAGATGCGCCTTGCCGAGTTTGCCGCCGATGGCTTGAACAACGCACTCGCGCGCGCTGTATTACCGTTTTGCCTCAGGGTATGGCCGGGGGTGATGCGCGTGACGGCGAGGCTGACACGCGTGGCCCAGCATGCCGCTGTCGCTCAGCAAGCAGTCGCCAGCTAAATCTGACCATGCCAAAAACCGCAATTCGACGACCGAGAATTGAGCGAGAAGACCGGTCCGATGTCATGGGCCTGCGGCGTGCGGCTTGATATACTGCCGGGCACGCGTCGTTTGTGGTCGAAGCCAGCCCTGACGCCGAACCTTCCCGAGCCTCGTTGCCGGACATCTATAACAGGAACATACCCAATGCATCGATTCCACCGATTCCACCGCTTTGCCGCTACTGCATTCGCTGTCGCCACTGCGTTTGCGCTGTTTGCGCAGGCGCCGGCACAGACGCCGCCAATGACGCCGGATATTCCGGCGAAGTTCGAGCCCCCACAGAATGGCTACGACTATGTGAAGCGCGAGGTGATGATTCCGATGCGGGACGGCGTGAAGCTGTATACCGTGATCGCGATCCCCAAAGGCGCGACGCACGCGCCGATTGTGCTGACGCGCACGCCGTATGACGCCGCCTCGCGCATGAAGGTGATGGAGTCGCCGTATCTGGCCGCGGATCTTATGGTGGGTGACGATGTGTGGGTTGAGGCGGGATTCATCCGCGTGTTTCAGGATGTGCGCGGCAAATACGGTTCGGAGGGCGAGTACGTAATGACGCCGCCGCCGACCGGCCCGCTGAATCCGAGCGGGCCAAACGACACCAAAGACGCGTGGGACACGATCGACTGGCTGGTGAAGAACGTTCCCGAGTCGAACGGCAAAGTGGGCATGATCGGCTCGTCTTACGAGGGTTTCACAGTTGTGATGGCGCTGATCGATCCGCACCCGGCGTTGAAGGTGGCCGCGCCGGAGAGCCCGATGGTGGATGGGTGGATGGGCGACGACTGGTTTCATTACGGCGCATTCCGGCAAGTGAACTTGGACTACTTTACTGAGCAGACTACCGTGCAAAAAAGTGGAGACGACATCCCGCGGCTGAATTATGACGATTACACCAACTTCCTGGAGCAGGGCTCCGCCGGTGACTTTGCACGCTACGGAGGGCTGGGGCAGCTGCCCTTCTGGCGGAAGATCGAGGAACACCCGGCGTACGACGAGTTCTGGCAAGACCAGGCGCTGGACAGGTTCATGGCCAAGGTTCCGCTGAAAGTGCCCGTGCTGTGGGAGCAGGGCCTTTGGGACCAGGAGGATATGTGGGGCGCCATCCACTGTTATGAAGCGGTGGAGCCGAAGGATACCAACAACGATATGAATTTCCTGGTGATGGGCCCATGGTTTCACAGCCAAATCAACCGCAAGGGATGGTCGCTGGGACCATTGCTGTGGACCGGCGACACTACGCGGCAGTATCGCCACGATGTTCTTCTGCCTTTCTTCACGCAGTATCTGGTGGATGGTGCGCCCAAAGCCGGCACGCCGCCGGTGCAGGTGTATAACACGGGCGAAAACCATTGGGACCGCTTTACCCAGTGGCCGCTGAGCTGCGAAAGCGGGTGTCCGAACAAGTCGCGGCCGCTCTATCTCGAGGCCGGGGGGAAGTTATCCTTCGACGCGCCGGATGCGGAGAGCGGAAAGTATACGGAGTATGTGTCGGACCCGGCCAAGCCGGTGCCGTTTTCGCCGCGGCCATTCGTTGCGACGGACACCGACGCCTGGCGCACCTGGCTGGTGCACGATCAGCGCTTCGTGGATGGCCGGCCCGATGTACTCACATTTGTCAGCGATCCGCTGACAGCTCCGCTCGACCTGAGCGGACGGCCCGATGTGAACTTGTACTCTTCGACAAGCGGCACCGACAGCGACTGGGTGGTGAAACTGATCGACGTCTATCCCGGCACGGATGCATACGACGCGGCGATGGGCGGCTATGAGCTACCGATCGCAACCGACATCTTCCGCGGGCGCTATCGCACCAGCTTCGAACATCCTGAGGCAATCACGCCGGATCAGCCACTGCTCTATCGCTTCGGGCTGCCGATGGTGAATCACGTCTTCAAGCCGGGTCACCGCATCATGGTGCAAGTGCAGTCGAGCCTGTTTCCCCTGTATGACCGCAATCCGCAGACTTTCGTGCCGAATATTTTCGACGCCAAGCCAGCGGATTACCAGAAGGCGACCGAGCGCGTGTGGCATACGCCGGGAGACGCGAGCTTCATCGACCTGCCGGTTGTCCCTACCGCCTTGTGAAGGTAGATGTAAAGCGCCATAGCACTCGGCGAGCGATCTAAGTGAGCTGGCGCGCTCCCGGCGGATGGGCGGCCATCCAGAAGCAATGGTGATTTTCAATTGTTCCCTGTAAGCCGGCTCTTGTGGAAGCGGTTCCTGGACGCGCAGGCGCGGCAGGGCCGGTTGCGGCTAGGCGAAGTGCTTCGCCCAGGCCTGGACCCATCCGAGAGTGAGCGCCTGCCAGGGCTTCCAGAAATACAAGACAGAGGCAAGATACTCGGCGGCGAGAAGGGCGGCCGCGCCGACGACAAAGGAGCGCACGAGGCGGCCGCTCCACCAATCCCAAGCGAGCATGAAGACGATGAGCAGAACGTTGCCATAGAAGACGTAGAAGAACCCAGCAAACGCCGACTGCGGCTCTGCCGGGATCAAGTATCCAAAGAGACGGTTGAACCCCGGATCGGCAAGCGAGACGGTTGCCAGGATCATCATTCTTTTATGCGCAGCCGGATTCTTGCGGAGCGAAATGCCCCACGCCAGCAGAACCAGAAAGCCGCCGATGTCGACCACATGAACGGAAACGAATGGATAGGGGAACGGGCCGTGCAGCTTTGCTGCCTGCGCCACCGCGAATATGAAGGCCGCCGGCCCCATCGCCGCCATGAGGCACGCCCAGCACACCGCAAAGACGCCGAGCTTGCGGTGGAAGGCGACGCGGCCGCGCAGCACCAGAAGGACCTGCGCGGTGAGCAGCAGCATCCACACGGTGAAGACTGCCGCGTGCACATGCACGATGGTTGGCGCCGGGGGATTTTGATGCAGGTACCGGGGAAGATCCACGCCGAATCCGGCGATCATGCCCAGCCAGAGGATGCCGAGCCACACGGCGGAAGGCACTCGGTCTTCGCGGGGGCTCCAGGCGCCGCGGGTATGCAACGTCATTTTTGGGGCGCGCACTGCGGGCGCTGTCGCCACGGTGACCCCCTGGGGATGCCTTGAAGGAAGATTGCCGGAGGTATCGGTTTGGAGTCAACAGAAAAATTGGGTGGCGGTTGGCGGTGGCGCTATCCCACCCTTTTCGCAAACGGCGCGAAGAAGGATGGGGCAGCCGCAGGGACCAGTGAACGAGACGGCAGGGAGTAGCGAATAGGCCAGGCGCGTGCAGTTTTCCGAAATCGGCTGCTCGTTAGCGCGGCGGCGGCTGGTTGCGATCGGTTTCGAGTGAGCTCCGGCTGTTGGGGAACTTCCAGCGGCGCGCCCAGAATATGAAAGCGACCATGAGGGCTAGCGCAACAACCCAGGTCGCGACGTAGACCGGGAAGAAATGGGGGCCGTTGGGGTTCATCAGCACGACAGGAGCCGTGACGATGACGATGAGGATCGCCAGGAAGCCGAGCGTCAAGGCGAACTTCGACCAGCTCCATGTTTCGGCGCGGTGCGCTTTGCGAAAGCCGGCGAGAGCCATGCCGAGCACTAAGACGACGAGTCCGAGCGAAACCATCTGCGACGCGGCTCCTTGGGGAATTGCCAGACCAAACTGCATCAATGCCATTCGATCAGCGAGAAATAACCCTCAGGGGCTAAAGCCCCCAGATTTTATGCGGCTTCTGCGGCACGACTAAAGTCGTGCCCTGACACTTCGTGCTCCTCCGAAGCAGTTCTTGCGCAGCCTGTTACTGGCCGGGCAGGTTGGTGATCGCGGACGGTTGCGCGGAGCGGGCGGCGAGTGCGGCGGCACGGTGCTTGATCCACCATTTGACTTCCCACACGAACATTGTGATGGCGACAATTCCGTCGATCACGAGGGTCGCAATGAGCACCCATTTGTACTGTGGGTGGTTTTGGTAAAGAACGGCGGCGGGCACTGCAGTGGCGTAGAGGAAAACCACGAATCCTACGGCGACAATATAATCGCCGGCGGACAGTTTCATCCCCTGGCGCGAGTAATGACGAATGGTGAATAGGTCCCAGCCAACTTTGAATAGCTCGAACATCTGGTTGTCCTCTTGATTTGAAGATAAGATAGCAGGCTTTGGGCTGCGATGATGGATCGGCCTGAAAAGGCATTCCTCAGCGGCTAAACAGGCTGCGGAAAAAGTTGCCAACGGGAAGAAAACAATTCTTCAGCGGCTAAAGCCGAACTCAATTTGCAGTGTTTGCGGCACGACTAAAGTCGTGCCCTGACACTTCGTGCTCTTCAGAAGCAGTATTTCCGCAGCCTGTAAAGCCCAGCTTTCCTGATCGGTCGAGTGTACGGGCTGAAAGCTTTCCTGATCGGTCGAGTGTACGGGCTGAGGCCCGCACCCTTCGACTGACTACCAATAGGTCAATTGTTCGTGGCCGGTTATTCCGGCGTTCCGTTGCCGTGAACCTTCGTGGTGGGCGACCAGTTTCCCGGGAGGATGCCATTTGGGTTTGAGTTTGGAATGTCGGTCTGGTACCACTGGCTTCCGTTGGTCCAGGTCTCGGAATAGCCGGCGGAAACCTTGGTGGTGCTTCCGTCGGGGTTCATCACGGTTTCCTGGTCCAGCGAGTAGTCCACCCAGTCGGAGGCCGCGGTGCTTTGCGCATTCATGGACGCGTTGGCGTTGTTCATGGCGCTTTCGAACTGCGACTCCTGCTGCTGCATGAAGGCCTGATGCTCAGCCGCCGAGCGCTGCATGATCTGCTGGAACTGCTGATAGATCATCTGGCTCTCCCGTTGTTCCTGAGCTGTCAAATTAGCCATCGCCTGCTGGCCCTGGCGCTGCTGGCGCAGCAGCGCGGCCTGCGTCCACTGGGCCGAGTTCACGCCGTGGGGAAGATTGTTGTTGTCGACCAATTGAACCAGCGCGTCAAGCCGGCCTTCGGGCGCCGAGAGCACGTCGACTCTGGCCCAGCATGTGCCCCCGGGGCTGCTCGGATTGGTACTCACCGAGCACTCCACAACGGTCCGCAACCGCTCCTCCACCACGAACGATCCATTCACCACCTCAATCCGCAGCGCTGCCGTGTCGGCCGTGCTGTTTTGCCGCATGGCAGGTGGCGCATTGCTGTAAAGCTGATTCTTCTGCGCGGCCTGCGCCTGCGCCCACTGCGAATACGCCGACGTCACCGTCATCGGCCCCTCCACGTGCACGCCGCCGGGGATGGATCCCAGGTAATACTGCAGGAAGGCGGCCGCCGGAACCGCACCGGAGAGATTGGCACAGCCGGCGTTAAACACCGCTCTCACGTTGGGGTGCCACTGCCAGCCGATCACCGGCTCGATCCGCATCTGCATTAAGGCATCGGGCGAGTAGGCGCGAAAGACGGGCCACGGCGAAAACGTGCAAGCGCTGATCATGGTGATCCCTTGCAGCTTCCACCCGGCGGGGATGGTCAGGGTCGCCGAGGGGATGTTGTTCAGGGATGGATCGGTGATGGTGGCCGTCGTAAATTGATTGGGCAGCGGCGAGGCGGAGACGTAAGTTGCAGCGCCGGGCTTGCCGTTGCCGGCCGTTTGCGCGCCAGAGCTACCACCCTCGGCCACAGGGGCCGTCGCACTTTGAGACGGCTTGCAGCCCGCCAGCAAAACCGTAGTTGCGCAGAACACGACGATACTCCGACCCAACTTGCTCATTTAGGGAAATCTCCTTTTCGGTACCAAGTCACTGGATTGTATCGCTCATGAGACGGGTTGCGACAGCGGAAAACAATACTTACGGCGGAGAATCGCTCTGTGGGTATCCCGGCAAGGAGCGGGGTGGGGCAGCGAGGATTTGATCGCCGGGTGCTTGCCAGCAAAGGGCAAATCATGACAATCTTGTGAGAAGTGCGCAAGTTTTATAGACGAAGGAGCACATAAATCCCCATGCCAATACAAACGACTGAAAAGATCTGGCGCAATGGAAACCTGATTGCCTGGGATCAAGCCAAGATTCACGTGATGAGCCACGTGATTCACTACGGATCGAGCGTGTTCGAGGGAGTGCGCTGCTACGGGCAGCCGCAGGGGTCCGCGGTATTCCGGTTGCCGGAGCACATGCAGCGACTGCTGGATTCGGCCAAGATCTACCGAATGGAGATTCCATTCACGCTGGAAGAACTATGCGCGGGAGTGGTGGATACGATTGAGGCGAACGGTGTGGCGCCGTGCTACATCCGTCCGATCGCGCTGCGCGGGTACGGAGAGATCGGGGTGAACCCGAAGGGATCGCCGGTGGATGTGTACATTGCGAACTTTCCGTGGGGCAAGTATCTTGCCGGACACGGCGGCGCGGATGTGTGCATTTCGAGCTGGAATCGCCTCGCGCCGAACACGATGCCGGCACTGGCCAAGGCGGGCGCGAATTACATGAACTCGCAGCTGATCAAAATGGAAGCCGAAGCGAACGGCTATCAGGAAGGAATCGCGCTGGATGTGAACGGGCTGGTGAGCGAGGGATCGGGCGAGAATGTTTTTGTTGTGCGCAACGGCGTGCTGTTTACGCCGCCGCTGGGGAATTCGGCGCTGTCGGGGATTACGCGCGACAGCGTGCTGACGATTGCGCGGCACCTGGGCTTCACGGTGACGGAGCAGTCGATTCCACGGGAGCTGCTGTACATCGCGGACGAGGTGTTCTTTACGGGGACGGCCGCGGAGGTGCAGGGGATCCGGTCGATTGACCGCATCGTGATTGGCGACGGCAAGCCGGGGGAGATTACGAAGAAGATCTCGGACGAGTTCTTTGGGATCGCCAACGGGCTGAAGCCGGATAAATTTGGCTGGCTGACGCCGGTGAAGGTGGACGCGAGCGAAGAGGTGACGGCGTAAAGGCAGGGAATAGCGACCAGGGAACAGGGAATAGGAAAAGCAACAGCAAATGCAAAAACAGAAACGAAGGCCCTTCGGCGAGTGCTGAGGGGCTTTTCTTGTTTGAGGCGCGAGACCAGTCGTAAGGGAAAAACTCTCTCGAACTTAGCGCCGGGAAGACGCCCGTCCCTTCTTCGAAGAAGTGAAGATCATCGTCTTCACGATGGATTGGCAGTCACTGCTCTCGCCGATTTATGGCTGATAACCGTCACTTCTCCACTGTTTCAAAGCTTGAGATGATCGCCCCCTGGTGTTGTAGCGCGACTCGCTTAGTCATCGTCCAGATACTCTTGAGGCACGTCGTCTTCGGGCACTTCACGCGTGCGCACTTCCCCCGTGCGATCTCTGGAATCTTCCACGCCCCACACTACTCCTGCCTCGAACGCGTTTCCTTCCTCGAGCAACTCGTCGACGCTTTCAGAATCCGCGCTCTCGACGTTCGAAAGGCCCTCCAGATCTCCCGATTCCAATCCGGAGACCACCGGCGAGGGTTCCAGCGAATCCAGCTGTAGGTATTTGTTCCGTCTCGTGGGGTAGTCTTTGGCGCTCCTTGTCTTCGCGGGCGCTCTCTTCGTTTTTGCCGGAGCCTTTTTGCCGGCTACGGGCTTGCCCTGAACGGTTTTCTTCTTCGCCAACCGCTTCTGCGTTGGCTGCGGCGGCTTTCTGGCCGCGCTTTTCTTCGATCCCGTTGATTTCTTTTTGGTCTTCTTTTTGGTGGCCATTCGCGCAGTCTAGCACCGTCCCGGGGGCGCGGCAAAACGCGGCCCGCTCGATTGTGGGGCAATGGACTTATGATGGATCGAAGAGCCGTTCAGGGACCGCGCTGGGGCCGCGTTGGGGCCGCTCTCGGATCGCGCGGGGCGCGGAGCTTCGCAACGCCCAAGGGAAGGGAAGAAAACAGACGCGTGAAACCGGACATGAGAGTCTCGTTTGCCGGACTGGAGTTGACGACGCCGGTCATCGCCGCCAGCGGGACCTTTGGATATGGGATTGAGTTTGAAGAGATTGTCTCGCTGGAGAAGCTGGGCGCGATCGTGACCAAGGGGATCTCGCTGGAGCCGATGGCGGGCCACGCGCCGCCGCGCATTGTGCAGACGGCGGCGGGGATGCTGAATGCGATCGGCCTGCAGAATGTGGGCGTGGAAGATTTCGTTGAGCGGAAGCTGCCGCCGATGAGCCGGCACCCAAGTTGCAAAGTGATCGTGAACGTGTTCGGGCATACGGTGAACGAATATGTGGGAGTGATCGACCGGTTAAACGACGCGGAGGGGATTTCGGCATACGAATTGAACGCATCTTGCCCCAACGTGCAAGCGGGCGGAATGGCATTCGGAACCGATCCGTATTCGCTGGAAGAGCTGGTGGAGCGGACGAAGAGGGTGGCCATTCATCCGCTGATCGTGAAGCTCTCGCCGAATGTGACGTCCATCGGGTACATGGCGCGCGTCGCGGCGGAAGCGGGCGCGGACGCGGTGAGCCTGGTGAATACATTTCTGGCCATGTCAATCGATGCAGAGACGCGGCGGCCGCGGCTCAGCAATGTGTCGGGAGGACTGTCGGGGCCGGCGATCAAGCCGATTGCGCTGCGCATGGTGTACGGCGTGGCGCGGGCCGTGAACATTCCGATTCTGGGGATGGGCGGGATTATCACGGCGGAAGACGCAGTGGAGTTCATGCTGGCCGGGGCGACGGCGGTCGAGGTGGGCACGGCGAGCTACGCCGATCCGCGCGCGGCGGAGCGGCTGGCGACGGGGTTGGAATCGTGGTGCAAGAGCCACGATGTGGAGAAGGTGGCGAGCTTGACGGGGGGGCTGAAGAGCAGGGAATAGCGAGTAGCCAATAGTCAATATCC
The DNA here is from genome assembly GCA_964486495.1 of uncultured Occallatibacter sp. Taxonomy (GTDB): domain Bacteria; phylum Acidobacteriota; class Terriglobia; order Terriglobales; family Acidobacteriaceae; genus Telmatobacter. The sequence goes on along the minus strand of CAZANC010000009.1, from coordinate 13,720 downwards.
AGTAGCCAATAGCCAATAGAGCGTAGAAAGACAGAGAACAAGGAACAATCGTGAGCTTCAAAGGGGATGGGCCTACAGGCGCTTGATGAAGGCGAGGGCTTCGGCGAGTTGTGGGAAGCGGGATTCGTCGGCCTTGAATTCCGGAGGGTGAACGCAGCGGCGCAGGCCGCGCGTCTTGACGGGGTGCTTAAGGTGGAGCATCTCGTGATAGAGCAGGTACTCGATGGCATAGCGAGGGCTGGAGGGGCGGTCAAAGACGCGGCTGACGACGATGGTGTTGTGGGCGGCGTCGTAGTGGCCGAGAGAACGCTTGGCGTGGTGCTCGCTCCAGGTGAGGTCTGGACGGCCGAGCAGCCCGCCGAAAAAACGCGCATTGAGCGCGTCGAAAACTTCATCAAGATTAAAGTAGCGGCCTTCGGGGCCGAAGAAGCGCTTGCTGCCACGCGCCGTGCGGACGAGCTCGGTTTGACGCGTGACGGCGGTCGAGGAGGCGAAGCGCTTGTAGCGCAGGTTGTGCGCCCGGTCGATGGGCTTGCGATAGAGCTTGGCAAGAAGAATGTGTGCGATGGCGTGGAGGACGGATTCGGGCGCGCCCTCGAGAAGATCGGAGAGACTGGCGTGGATCTCGCCTTCGCGGATGCGAATGGTGGTGTTCAACGAGGTGAATCTGCGGAAGCGGACATGAATGGGCGGCATGGGAGCACGCGGGCGGATGGCGCGGTACTCGAGCTGAAAGATGGGGACGACGTCGGGGGCCACGGAAAGCAGAATAACAGCGACCGATGACTGGCGGCTTCACTTCGGCTCGTAGCGGTCCTGGCCCTTCTCGTCGGGATGGGCTTTGAAGTAGGCTTCCTGGTCCGTGGTGATTTGCGTTGCAGAATCGGAGAGATCGCCAATGCTGTCGAAGGCCTCTTTGAGCGATAGCTCGAAGCCAGGCTCGCTGGGCAGGGCGTGAAGAACCGCTTGCCAGCGCGCAACGCCTTCATTGAGCCCCTTGAGCGATTTCCGAAGGTCGGCTTTGCGTTCGGAGTAAACATCGAGGTTGTCGTCGAGCTCGTCAACGAGGGCAGCGAAGTCCTCAAGCTCGCCGTTGAGGCGCTGGATGCGCGCGGGAGTGTGCGCACGGGTTATGAGTCCCTTGATGGTGTAGGAGTGGTCGTCGAGAAACTTGACGTAAAGGCCGACGCGGGCGACGGGATCGACGCCGGCCTCGGCGATCTGGTCCTGCTGGGCTTCGGTCAGCGGCTCGCGTTTTTCTTTCTGCCCGGCGAGCGGGGCAGCGACGAGCAACGAGAAAAGAATGGCAGCGAGGGTGCGCATGGCGGCAATGCTCCGACGAGTTTATTCAAGCACATTCCGGGTGGGACGGCGAAGCTGAGATCCGCGCAGCGACAATTTCGGCTCGGATGATCGCAATTATTCGGACTTCGCAAATAGCTCCGATGCGACATGGTCTGACAGATCCCAGGGTTTCGAAGGGTCGAGATTTTCAAGCACGACGATACAGATGCGCTCGGCCGGATACCGCTGGATAGAACTGTCAAACCCCTTTACGCCGCCGCCGTGGTAATACAACAGCCGTCCAAACCTGTGCGTTATCACCACGCCATAGCCGTAGTTTTGTCCGCCATATGCCGTGGTTTCCGGATACACAGCAAACATCTGGTCCAACGAACGAGCGGTAAGAAGTTTCCCGGGACTGGCCAGAGCCTCGTTCCATAAGTACAGATCCTCTACAGTCGAGTAAACCGATCCGGCGGCAAAGGGGATGCTCATATCAATGAAGTCCGCGTTGGTGAGGCCTGCGTTGCCGACCATGTAACCGGAGGCCCGATTGCTGAGAATCATTGTCTGGTTGTCATATCCCGAGTTCCTCATCCCTAATGGGGTGAAGATGTTCTTCTGTAAGAACTCCCTGTACGACATCCCGGAGATTCTTTCGATGACCATGCCCAGCAGCACGTAACCGGTATTTGAGTAGTGCAACTGGGTTCCGGGCTTGAACTCAAGAGGCTTGGTTGCCGCCAGTTCGACCATCTCTCGCGGCGTCGCGCCAGTTCGATTCAGCTCTTGTTCAACACGCGGCATTTCAGCATAGTTCGGAATGCCCGAAGTGTGCGTTAGAAGCTGATGTAGTGTGATGGACTGCCAGGACTCCGGGAGGCCGGAGACGTATTTCGAGATTTTGTCCTGTACGTCCAGCTGCCCGCGCTCCTGAAGAAGAAGGATGCAAGCGGCGGTGAACTGCTTGGTGAGGGATGCAATGCGAAACTTTGTTGCAGGGCCATTGGGAATGTTCCACTCCGCATTGGCAAGTCCATAGCCCTTCTCAAACGCGATCCTGCCGTCGATTCCAATCAGCACCGTGCCGCTAAACAGCCTCTGTGCAGTTTGAGCTGAAATGTATGAGTCCGCTCGATGAATGGCGCGAGTTGCCGGGTTGTCCTGGCAGCGCGCATCGCGCGCGCACCAGCACATGAAGCCGGCAAGCAGCCAGAGAACTGCGTGAGGATGAAATGAAAACAGTTGGAGTAAACGCAGGCGGACTCGCATCGTCGTCTCTTCCGGTGTCCGTTTAAATTATCGCGCCGGCAGCAGGCGAGACGATGTGCGGCGAACTATTTGCCGCGGAAGACCTGCAATAAAGCTGCATTCTTCGCGTCGGTGACCTGGGCGAGGGTTTGCTCGACGAGAGGGCGATCGTCGACGCTGCTTGCCTGAAGCATTTCGCCAAGGCGGAAGGCGGTGTGGCTGAGCATGAGCTCGGCGTTCTTGAGGCGTTTGTCGTTATCGGAGACGCCGAGGTGGATCTTCTTCGCGATCCGCTGAATCTGCTGGAGCAGGCTTGTGGCCCTGGATACGTTGCCAGCCTGGTACTGGCTGATGCTCATCTCCGTCATCTGTTGTACGAGCTGCGCATAAAGGAAGGATTGCTCGCGCGGCTGGGCCTGGCTGGCGCGGGTTTCGAGCGCATCAAGCGTTTGCTGGTCGGGCAGGGAACTATCGGAAGCGGAAGCGTGAGTATAGCCAACGTTCAGGCTGAGGGTGAGGAAGACGGCGATGGGAACCACAGTCCGCATAGGGGAACTCCTCTGACGCGGTTCTGCCCCCGAATTGTGACTATAGTACGCACATTGCACAACAAACCGCAAGGGCTATGATGCGGGATTTTGATGCGACGAATCACTCGGGAAGCAAAGACAAGAGGGTGAATTCCGGGAATAGAAGGGCGCCCAGTCAGGGCCGGAAGCGCGGTTAGAGCTATTTTTCGAGGATTTGAAGCCGCTGGTGGGCCTGCCACTCCTGGTTGGGATACTTGCCGGCGGAGGCCGAGAGAAAGCGGTGATAATAGGCGGCGGCCTGGGATTTCTGGTGCAGCGAATCGTATGCGGTAGCCCAAAGCCAAAGAGTTGAGGGGATCTCTGGCATGGAGCGTGAGCGCATGGTCAGCGCGTGGAGGGTGACGTCAGGATGGCTGGTTTTGGAGGCGGTAAAGGCCAGACCGCTCCAGCCGTCGACGTTGGCCGGATCCAGTTGAGTCGCCTTGTCGAAGACCGGGTAGGCTTGCCCGGGCTGGCCCAGGTGAACGAGATTCTGGCCGTGGGCGACGAGCAGATCGGGATCGTTGGGGCTTGCGGCGAGGAGGTGGAGGAAGAGCTGGTCGGATCCGGCATAGTCGGCGGCATCGGCGAGGACCGCGGCCAACATATGCGTAATGGCGGGGTCATCGGGGTGGGCGGCGTGGAGTTTTTGGAGAAGCGGGAGGGCCTCGGCTTTGTCCTGATCGGCGAGCACCGTGGCGAGTTGTGCGTTGAGCGTGGTGTCATCGGGATTTTTGGCGAGGGCGGCGCGGAGGAGGGTCTCGGCGCCCGGGTAGTCTTTGCGCAGGATGAGCAGATGGGCGAGGCCGGCGCTGGCAGGCGCGGATTGCGGATCTTTGTCGAGGACACGGCGAAAGGCGGCTGCGGCGGCTTCAAACTGGCCGGTCTTTTCGGCAAGCTCGGCGGCGAGCAGCGTGTCGGTTGCCGTTTCCGGCGTCAGCTTGAGGGCTTCAAGCAGGTCATTCGAGGCTGCGGCGGGATCGGAGTCGCGATCGATAAGGGCGAGTGCGCGCCAGGCGCGAGCCTTGAGCACAGGATCGGCCACGCCGGGATCGAGAGTGGTGGCAATGACCAGTTCGGGACGGGCATCGGAGAGCTTGTTCTGGCGGGCGAGAAGCAGGCCAAGAGAGATGTGAGCCTCGAAGGAGTTGGGATCGGCGGCGATGGCGCGACGGTAGAGAGCAGCGGCGTCGTCGAGACGATCCTGCTCGTCGGCAACGTAGCCGGCGTCGAAGAGAGCGCGCGCATCGGCGGGATGGGCGGCGAGGTACGGGTCGAGTCTGGCTTCAGCGGTCTTCCAGTCGGATGCGGCGATGGCGGCTTCAGCGGCGGCTACTTCGGCAGGAACGGATCGTGGAGTTGGGGCGGGTGCATTTGAGGCCGATGAAGGCGCCGAGGCGGAGGACGAAGGGGAGTCCTGGGCGAAGATGGGTGCGGGGCCGGTGATCAGCGCAAAAAGCAGGACGAAAAGGGCGAAGCGGAGCACGAAATGCCTCAATGAATAGTGTAATCGGCGGGCGGATTGGCGGACCCAGCGGGCAGGCGGGGACTGAAGCCGGATCGGGATTTGGCAATGGGTTGGCCCCAAGAATGATTTTGGGAGAACCATTGGCTTTGGCGCGGCATCTATCAGGGCAGGGAAGCGAAGGCCTGGTACCGGCGAGGCTACTTTCCGCGGCGAGGCATCCGCGATTGCACGTTCTCGAAGGGGTAGGTTGCGGACGTGGAAGATTGGCACAGCCTTCGAAGCAAAGGTCCACACTGACAAAAGGGGGTACTGACTATGAACAAACACTCTAAGGAACCGGAACCACAATTTGAGAATCCCGAAGTGTCGAAGCTGGAGGACGAAACAATCTCGAAATCCACACCGAGAAAGCAATTGGATCGCGTGGCCGAAGAGCTGGCTGAGAAGTCTTCAAAGGTCGAGACGGATGCTGACGAGGGCCGGCCTATCTTCTCGAAATAACGGATTTATTGGGGGCAATTCTGACTCTGGGGCTGAGAGGAGAGGAGAGTACCGGGCATGAATCGCGGGAGCGAGCAAAATTGAACAGACCGGCACTCGCTAGACGGTTCAAAGTCAGACAAGGAGATGAACCATGCCCAGTCAATTTGAAAACCCGGAAGCCGAGATTGTGGAAAACGAGACAGTTGCGGAGGAATCTCCGGAGAAGAAAGTAGAACAGGTGGCCGAAAAAGCCGCGAGGAAAAGCACAAAGACGGAGCAAGAGTACGACAAGGAACACAACATATTTACAATCTGACCGGCATTGCGGGACATTCAATCCAGAACGAGGGGCCAGGAAGGAACCGGCACATGCCAGAGGAACGGACAAATCAAATGACCATCGACGTACTGAAGCATATCCCGCTCAACTCGGCTTACCTTTGCCAGGACTGCGATGCTGTAGGCAATAGCGCAATGCGCTGCCCGGCGTGCGCGTCGCAGGCTTTGATGGGGCTGGCGGGAGTGTTTGACCGCAAAGAATGGAACAGGGAGGCGATTCTCTCGATGATTCCAGGACTGGGTGCTCGACATCTGTGGATGATGGACTAGAGCACTTTCGGATTACACCTGGACTTTTTGAGCGCATCGAAAGGCGGCTTTTATTTCCACCGCTTACATCAGCATGCAAGAGCGGTGGATCACGGCGGAGATCAGCCAGAGACCCAAATCCCCGATTCATGGTGAATGCAACTTAGAGCTATTGTTCGGCATCCATTGGAAATGCAGGGGCGAGCGGAGGACTATGACCATTCGATTGTGCGCGCTCTTGCCGACGATCAATCTGTTCGAGGTGAACCTATGAAATTCACTTCCATGCAGCATATCCCCTTGTCGTCTGCTTACCTGTGCCCTGACTGCAACAGCATCGGCAACTGTGCGGAGCATTGCCCAGCGTGTGCATCGCCGATCCTTCTGGCACTTGCCAATGTTCTTGACCGCGAGGTGGAGAACGAAGCGATCCAATACGCAGGTAGAAGCGCCCTGGCGGCATAAATTCTCTCCGTTAGACCGATCCAGCGCTGCGCCAAGGTGCGGTTGCAGGCGTTCGGCTATCTGCCTATACCCTCCGGGAGGGTTGCCGAGCAATTTATAATAAAAATGCACGGTTGCGTCCCGAGGCTCGCAGAGAGCACTGTGGCGCGGCCGGAAGACCTTGCTGGGCAGATTCAGAGTTCAAGTGCCGTCTGTGGATTCGTACAGAGCGCCTTTTTCACGGTGAAAAAGGCGCTGGACTGCATCGATTCTCCATACAGCAACTCTGAATCTGCCGAATCGGTGCTTTCCCTTTGAACGATGCCATCATTATCCGCGGCGCGCGGACACACAACCTGAAAAATCTCTCCTGCGAGATACCCCACGGCAAGCTGACGGTGATCAGCGGCGTGTCGGGCTCGGGCAAGAGCTCGCTGGCCTTCGACACCATCTATGCCGAGGGGCAGCGGCGGTATGTGGAGTCGCTTTCGGCGTACGCGCGGCAGTTTCTGGAGAGGATTGAAAAGCCGGACGTGGATGAGATCGACGGGATGGCGCCGGCCATTGCCATCAAGCAAAAGAACACGACGCGGAATCCGCGGTCGACGGTAGCGACGGCCACTGAGATCTACGACTACCTGCGTCTGCTTTATGCGCGGTGCGGAGAAGTGCACTGCATTTATTGCGACGGGCTGGTGAAGCGCAACTCGGTGGACGAGGCGGCGGAGGCTGTACTGGCGCTGGGCGAAGGAGCGCGGCTGAATGTTCTGTTCCCGGCGATGAGCGCGACGGCGCCAGAGGCTGTGACGGAAGCGAAGACGGCGAAGGCCGCCGGACATGCGGCAAAAACGGCGGGGAAGACCAAGCCGGCGGGGAAGACGAGCGAGGGACTGCATGCGGAGACGGTGAAGGCGCGGTTGGCTGAGCTGCGAGCAAGCGGGTTCAACCGGCTGTGGCAGGAGGGAAGGCTCTTTGAATTCTCGACGCCGGAGTCGCTGATCGATCTGGACCTTTCAGCTCCGGTGTTTGTGCTTTTAGACCGGATTGTTGTGAGCGCTGAAAATCGTCCGCGAATTGTGGACGCTGTGGAGACGGCGTATCGCGAGGCCGGCGAAGTGATTTTTGAGGAGGCTGCGCGCGAGGAGGCGCCGGAGCGGAGGCGGCTGAGAATCAGCGGCAACTACGAGTGCACCAATTGCCATCGGCCGGGGCGCGAGCCGGAGCCTCGGTTGTTCAGCTTCAACAATCCGTTTGGGGCGTGCCCGCGGTGCCAGGGGTTCGGCAACACGGTGGATTACGATTTGGGCCTGGTGATTCCCGACCAGGGGCTGACGCTGGCGGGCGGCGCGATCGATCCGTGGAACCGGCCGAAGTACCGGCCGTGGTTTGGCGAACTGCGCAAGCGAGCGGCGGAGCTGGGAGTGCCGTTGGACGTGCCGTGGCGCGATTTGCCTGAAGCAGCGCGCGAGACAGTGCTGCGCGGCAAGCCCGCCTCGGCGAGCGGGGAGGGATTCACCGGCGTGATGGGATTCTTTGCGCAGTTGGAGCGCAAGAAGTACAAGCTGCATGTGCGGGTGATGTTGAGCAAGTACCGTGGCTATGCGGAGTGCCCGGATTGCCGCGGGCAGAGGTTGAGGGCGGAAGCGCGGGCGGTGCGGATTGCGGGGAAGAACATTTGCCAGGCGACGGCGTTGACGATCGCGCAGGCCAAGGAGTTTTTCGACGGGCTGAAGCTTTCGCCGATGCAAGAGGAGATTGCGGGGCCGATTCTGATCGAGGTGCGTCAGAGGCTGGGCTTTCTTGTCGCCGTAGGGCTCGAATACTTGACGCTGGATCGGCTGGCGTCGACGTTGAGCGGCGGCGAGGCGCAGCGCATTCAACTGGCGACTTCGCTAGGTTCGCGGCTGGTTGGAGCGCTGTATGTGCTGGATGAGCCATCGATCGGACTGCACACGCGTGACACGGCGCGGCTGATCCATATTCTTGAGGAGCTGCGCGACCTGGGAAATACGATTCTGGTGGTGGAGCACGACGCCGACATTTTGCGCGCGGCGGACCATCTGCTCGATCTGGGGCCGGGCGCGGGGGAGTTCGGCGGGAGATTGCTTGCGGAAGGCGTGCTGGCGGAGATTGAGGCGAATCCGGCGTCGCTGACGGGGCGATATCTGAGCGGGAAGATTTCGATTCCCGTGCCCACACGCAGGCGTACGCCGGGACGCGAGAAGCTGGTGCTGCGCGGAGCGCGTGCAAACAATCTGCACGGACTGGATGTGGAGATTCCGCTGGGAATGCTGGTGGCGGTGACGGGCGTTTCGGGTTCGGGCAAATCGACGCTGGTGCACCAGGTGTTGTATCGCGCAGTTGCGCGGGCGCTGGGCCAGAGCGATGGCAGCGATCCTTCAGGCGTATTCAGCTCGCTGAGTGGCGTGGAGCGGCTGAACGACGTGGTGCTGGTGGACCAGACGCCGATTGGGCGCACGCCGCGCTCGAATCCGATCACGTACATCAAGGGATTCGACATGGTGCGCGAACTTTTTGCCGCGCAGCCGGAGGCCAAGCGGCTTTCGCTGACGCCCGGACATTTTTCGTTCAACGTGCCGGGCGGCCGCTGCAACACCTGCGAGGGCGACGGCACGGTGACAGTGGAGATGCAGTTTCTGGCTGATGTGGAGCTGCCATGCGAAGACTGCAACGCCACGCGCTACCAGGCGAAGATTCTCGGCGTGCACTACAAAGGCAAAAACATTCACGACGTTCTGCAGATGACAGTGAAGGAGGCGCTGCGCTTCTTTGCCGGGCAGACCAGGCTGCTGGAAAAGCTGGCGGTGCTGGACGAGATTGGGCTGGGTTATTTGCGACTGGGGCAGTCGGCGACGACGCTCTCAGGCGGCGAGGCGCAGCGCGTGAAGCTGGCCGCCCATCTGTCCGCGGTGCGCGCGGTGAATGCGACGGCGAAGCCTTCGCAGGCGAGCCGCGTGCTGTACATCCTGGATGAGCCGACGACGGGGCTGCACTTTGACGATGTGTCAAAGCTGCTGACGGCGTTTCGCAAGCTGATCGATGGCGGAGGGTCGCTGATCGTGATCGAGCACAACCTGGACGTGATCAAGAGCGCTGACTGGGTGATCGATCTGGGGCCGGAGGGCGGAGAAGGCGGCGGGCGCATTGTGGCGGAGGGCCCGCCGGAGAAGATTGCGGCGAATCTGCTGTCGCACACAGGGAAGTGGCTGGCGCGGGTGCTGTGAACAATAGCGAATAGCCAATAGGCAGTAGCCAATAGCCAATAGCCAATGGCCAATGGGCGCGGTTTCTCCGTTCCGGCGCCGGCGGACGACTGGTGAATCGCGTCAGGTGGGCGGCGCGAACTCGGGGATCGCGGCGTGGCGCGAGAAGCACCAGCCGTTGCCGTGCAGCCAGCATGATTCGTTTTTATCGTGAGCGTCGCGGCGAAGAGAGCGAACTCCGGCGCCGCGATCGCGCTTGAGCGCACGGGCGAGCTCGTCGCTGACGGCGGAGTCGCGCGCACCTTCAAAATCGACAAAAAAGACGGAGCCGCAGAGCATGGCAGAGAACTGATCTGCACTCTTGTGGGTGAGGTAGGCCATGGTTCCCGGGCCTCGCGTTGATGTGAGCGGGAAGAGGAGCTTGCCTTCGGGCTTGAGGGCGGCGAGCCATGAGGCGAGAGGATGCGTTGCTCCGGCGCTGACGACGATGACATCGGCGGAATGGAATGGGCCCTCCGCACCGTTGGCATGAGCAACGGTGACCTGTGGCCAGGGCTCGAGCGCGATGCGCGCACGGACGGCGAGGCCTTCGTCGATTTCGACGGCGACGACATTTCCCTGAGGGCCGGTGAGCTCGGCGAGAATGGCGGAGTAATAGCCCGTGCCGCAACCGAGATGAAGGATGTGGTCGCCGGGGTGGACGTTGAGCAGGCTGAGGTGAGAGGCCCAAAGGCTGGGCTGGCCGTTATTCAGGCGCTTGGCCGCGTCGAGCACGATGAGGGCATCCTGATAGACGTTTCGGGGCTCGTCGCTTTCAGTGAAGTACTCTGTGCCGCTGGTCTGAATCATCCACGGACCGAGGCCAACGAAACGTTCGCGGGGCACGGTGGAGAAGGCGCGGAGAATATCTGGAGAGGAGATGTGGTTGATGCGGCACAGCTCCTTGGCGTAGAAGAGCCGCGCGGATTCGATCAGATCGGCCGTTGAAGGCTGCATCGCGTTAGGCTGCGGCGTCGCTACGAAGTTGAAGAGGGATGGCGCCGCCTTACGCTGGAATTATAGGCGCGGGCGCTCGCGGACCGTGAACAGAAAGCCTGGCAGAATCGAAGGCCTCGGGACCGAGGCCGCGAATTTGTGAAGTCGAAGCTACTTCCGCGCGTCGGCGAGCACTTTCAGATAGGCGCGGGCGGTTTCGGTGATGGTTTCCGCGTTGCCGGCGTCGATGGCGGCGAGATTGACGAGGTCGCTGCCCACGCCGAGTGCGCGTGCGCCGGCCTTGATGAAGCTCTCGGCGGTTTGGAGCGTGACGCCGCCGGTGGGAATGAGCTTGAGGTGGGGAAAGGGCGCGAGCAGCGACTTTAGATAGCTGGCGCCGCCGACAGCGGAGCAGGGAAAGATCTTGACGTAATCGGCGCCAGCGTTCCAGGCGGTGATGGCCTCAGTAGGCGTAAGCGCGCCGGGGCATGAGATTTTTTTGTTCGTCTTGGTCCGTGATATTACCTCAGGATGCAAGCTTGGGCTGACGACGAACTCAGCGCCCGCGTCGATAGTGGCCTGCGCCTGATCGGCGGTGGTAACCGTGCCGGAGCCGAGGAGGAGTGCGGAGCCGTAGGCTTTCTGGAGCTCCTTGAGGAGATCGATTGCGCCGGGAACGGTCATAGTGACTTCAACGATGGTGACGCCGCCAGCGATCATGGCGTCAACGACGGCGCGGCCCTGAGCGACGCTCCTGGCGCGGAGAACGGGAATGAGGCCGACGCGCTCGATGATTTCTGCTGTTGTTTCCGCCATTCCAAGATTCCTCAGGGGCTAAAGCCCCTCATCTAATCTGTCGTGCATGTGGCACGGCTAAAGCCGTGCCCTTTCAAAGCGGCCAGGCGACGATGCACAGCGCGGCCGAGTTCATCGTGCGATGCGCGCGGAGCCTCCTTTGATGATGCGTTCGACCTCGGTGAGTGTGGCCATGCTGGTGTCGCCGGGGGTGGTCATGGCGAGCGCGCCGTGAGCCACGCCGCACCGGACGGCCCAGTCGATTCCCTTGTTGGCGAGCAAACCGTAGATGAGGCCGGAGGCGAAACTGTCGCCGCCGCCCACGCGATCGAGAATGTCGATGTCGCGCTGCGGAGCGTGAACGATTTTGTCTTCGTAGAGTGCGATTGCGCCCCAAGAATTGCGGCTGGCGGATTGCACGGTGCGCAGCGTGCTGGCGACGAGCTTCAGATTGGGATAAGCGGCGGCAACTTCTCGGAGCATCTCCTCATAGCCGGCGATGGGGAGCTCGGCGAAATCTTCGCTGACGCCTTTGATGGCGATGCCGAGCATGGCGGAGAAATCTTCTTCGTTGCCAAGCAGGACGTCGACTTTGCCGACGATAGCGCGGTTGACTTCTTGTGCTTTATTTTTGCCGCCGATGGATTTCCAGAGCGAGTCGCGGAAGTTGAGGTCGTAAGAGATGGGGGTTGCGAATTTGCGGGCGGCGTCCATGGCTTCGACGGCAACTTCGGCGGTGGAAGCGGAGAGCGCGGCGAAGATTCCGCCGGTGTGAAACCATTTCGTGCCGTTCTCGCTGCCGAAAATCCAGTCCCAATTAAAGTCGCCGGACTTGACCTGGCTGATGGCGGTGTGGCCGCGGTCGGAGCAGCCGACGGCGGCGCGGACTCCGAAGCCGCGCTCAGTGAAGTTGAGGCCATTGCGGACAGTGCGACCGACACCATCGTAAGGAACCCAGCGAATGAGCGAAGTGTCAACGCCGCCCTGAAGGATGAAGTCTTCGACGAGGCGGCCGACGGGGTTGTCGGCGAGCGCGGTGGCGATGGCGGTGCGCATGCCGAAGCAGCGGCGCAGGCCGCGGGCGACGTTGTACTCGCCGCCGCCTTCCCAAAGTTGAAATTGGCGCGCGGTGTGAATGCGGCCCTCGCCGGGATCGAGGCGCAGCATGACCTCGCCGAGGCTGAGGCAGTCCCAGCGGCGCGTGGAGTCGGGAATTGAGAGAGGTTTCATGGTCAATGAATACTTTAGCTCACCCTGGCGGGAGCCGTGAGCGAATAGCGGCGTGCAAGACCGCTGCGGGAGACATCATTTAGGCTAGGGGTGATTGAAATTGTGCGGTCGCTGACGGGCCGGAGAGAAGAACGAGCGATGGCGGAAGATCGCAAGCTGCGGATGGGAATGGTGGGCGGGGGACCGGGCGCTTTTATTGGCCCTGTGCACCGCATCGCGGCGGAGCTGGACGGAAAAATCGAGCTGGTTGCGGGAGCCTTCTCGCAATCGGCGGAGCGCTCGCGCGAGGCGGGCGCGAAGTTTCACATCGACCCTTCGCGCGCGTATGCGGATTACAGGCAGATGATTGAAGCTGAGAGGAAGAGAGCGGACGGGATCGACTTTGTGGCGATCGTAACGCCGAATCATCTGCATTTGCAGATTGCGCTGGCGGCGCTGGAGGCGGGGATTCCTGTGATGAGCGACAAGCCGGCGACAGCGACGTATGAAGAGGCGTTGGAGTTAGAGGGCGCAGTGGCAAAAGCGGGGCTGCCCTACGGGCTGACGCACACCTACGCGGGCTACCAGATGGTGCGCGAGGCGCGGGCGATGTGCGCGGCAGGAAAGCTGGGCAAAACTCGCAAAGTGGCTGTCGAGTACTTTCAGGGATGGCTGAGCCGGCCGATCGAGACGACGGGCCAGAAGCAGGCGGAGTGGCGGACCGATCCCGCGCGCAACGGACCTGGCGGCGCCATCGGGGACATCGGCACGCATGCGTTTCACCTGCTCGAATATGTGAGCGGCCTCGAGGTGACGGCGATCAACGCGACGCTGCGCTCCGTGGTGCCGGGGCGCAAACTGGACGACGACTGCAATGCGTTTGTGAGGATGAACAACGGCGCGGCCGGTACGCTGGCGTGCTCGCAGGTGGCAGCAGGCGAGATGAACGAGTTGCTGCTGCGCATCTATGGCGAGGAGGGGTCGCTCGAGTGGCTGCAACAGGATCCGAACCGGCTGACGATAAAGTGGCTCGACAGGCCCGAGGAAACTTACCACGCGGCGGCGAGTTATCTGGGCAGCGACGCAAGGTCCGCGGCGCGCACCCCGGCGGGTCATCCCGAGGGGTATCTCGAGGCCTTCGCGGTGCTCTATCGCGAGTTTGCCGATGCGCTGATCGCGTGGAAGGAAGGGAAGGCCCATTCTTTGCCGGCCACGCTGCCTGGCATTCGAGCGGGCGTGAGGGGAATGCGGTTTATGGAGCGCGTGATTGAGAGCAATCGCAGAGAAGGCTGGGTGGAGTTCTAAGTGCAAGCTTCTAGCTGCTAGCTTCTAGCTCCTGGCTACGATTTGATGATCCGGTCCGCTGAGACCGGACGAATTACGCCGAAAGCCGACGACTATCGGTTGGTCCGACAACGAGAAGCGATCCA